>NZ_SOGD01000044.1:0-60837 GCF_004402345.1 Cryobacterium sp. TMT2-15-1
GTTGGTGAGACGGGCGTCGACCCGGTCGCGCTGGGAGATGGGGTCGCGCTTCCACTGGTAGAACGCTTGTTTGGAGAAGCGCAACACCCGGCAGGTCACCGTGACGGGGACACCGTCGACGGCCAGTTCACGGACCAGCGGGTAGATCATTTTGGGTTGACGTCCCGGGACAGATACGCGACAGCCCGGCGCATGACCTCAGCTTCCTACTCGAGCAGCCGGGTGCGTTTCTTGGCATCCCGCAGTTCCGCGGACTCCTTCTCGGTCACGCCCGGCTTGACGCCTTCCTCGACGTCGGCTNCGGCGGAACTCGGGTGGGTAGGGCTTGGGCATGTTGACATCCTTCCAGCGAAGACGAATCTCCACAGGTTAGGAGTCAACCAAACCGGGGGCAGTCCCTCCTTTCCGGCGGGGAAGACGGGTAGTGCGTCCTGGATTCCTTCCGGTAGATCTCCGCTCAGCACCCGGTCCAGCAGCACTTTGCGGTCGGGCTGGGCCAGCGCCCAGGCGTCGAACTGCAGCTGCCACTGGGCACGGGATTCCCAGCCACGCTCGATGGCACCGCGGGTGTGAGCGAGCACGGCCGGATCGACGGTGAAGGCTTCTGCCGGGTCGAAGCCGAGCACGACCTTGACCGCGGCGAGTTCCTCCGAGCCGAGGGCCGACCCGTGGATCTTGCCGCTGTTCTGTTTCGTGGGCGACGGCCAACCGATGATCGTCTTGAGGATGATGATCGACGGCTTGGACGTCTCTGCTTGGGCGGCCTCGATCGCATGGTTCAGGGCTGCGACGTCTTCGACGTAGTCGCCCGTCTTCTTCCAGTCCACGGTCTGCACGTGCCAGTCGTACGCGGCGTAGCGGGCGGCAACGTCCTCGGTGAACGCGATATTGGTATCGTCCTCGATGGAAATCTGGTTCGAGTCATAGATCACCACGAGGTTGCCGAGCTGCTGGTGACCGGCCAGCGAGGACGCCTCGCTCGTGATTCCCTCCTACAGATCACCGTCACCGGCGATCACGTACACGAAGTGATCGAACGGGCTGCCGCCAGCCACTGCATCCGGATCGAACAGGCCTCGCTCGAAACGTGACGCGTACGCGAATCCGACGGCGGAGGCCAGACCCTGGCCGAGCGGCCCTGTCGTGATCTCCACCCCGTCCGTGTGGCCGTATTCCGGATGTCCGGGTGTCTTGGATCCCCAGGTCCGCAGTGCCTTCAGGTCGTCGATCTCCAGGCCATAGCCGCCCAGATAGAGCTGGATGTACTGTGTCAGGGAGCTGTGTCCGACGGAGAGAATGAACCGGTCCCGACCGAGCCAGGCACTGTCACTGGGGTCACGGCGCATGACCTTTTGGAACAGCAGGTAGGCGACGGGTGCGAGACTCATGGCCGTCCCCGGGTGCCCATTTCCCACCTTCTCGACTGCATCGGCAGCCAGGATGCGGCTCGTATCAACGGCTTTGTCGTCGAGGGAAGTCCAGAGGAACGTGGACATGAAGGTACTTCCAGTCTTTGTACGAGGTACTGCAGCCGATTCCCGATCCTGGTGGGCTGCCTGGGGAGCGGGTCAGAAGCGGGTCATACTGAGGCCGACGGCGTCCGCACTTCCAATGCTTTCCCGACGGCGTGTAGGAGCTCGTCCCAGGAAGCAACGAATTTTTCGACACCCTGGCGCTCCAGCAGTTCGGCGACCTCGTCGTAGGAGATGCCCTGGTCAGCAATTGCGTTGAGCAGCTCCCTGGCTGTGTTGTAGGAGCCCGTGATCGTGTCGCCGGCGACGACACCGTGGTCGAAGACCGCGTCAAGCGTCTTTTCGGGCATCGTATTCACAACAGCCGGTGCGACGAGCTCAACGACATAGGTGGTGTCGAGGAGACCAGGGTCCTTGACTCCGGTGGACGCCCACAGCGGTCGTTGCCTGTTGGCCCCCGCGGATAGGAGCTCGGCGGCGCGGTCAGTCCTGAATGCGTTTTCGTACACTTCGTATGCGAGCTGGGCGTTCGCGATGCCGGATTTGCCCTTGAGGGCAGCTGCTTCCGCGGTGCCCATAGCCTCGAGGCGCTTGTCGATTTCAAGATCAAAGCGTGAGATGAAGAAGGAAGCGACGGAGTGAATTGTCGTCAGGTCGATGCCCGCCTGACGAGCCCTTTCGAGTCCGGCGAGGTACGCGTCGATCACTTCGGTGTAGCGCGAGAGGCTGAAAATGAGTGTGACGTTGACACTGATGCCGGCGGCGATCGTTTCCGTGATCGCGGTCAGGCCGGCGCGGGTGGCCGGGATCTTGATGAGCACGTTGGGCCTGTCAACGGCCTCGAAGAGTGCTTTCGCACGCGCGATGGTTCCGTGAGTGTCGTTCGCGAGGTCGGGCTCGACCTCGATAGACACGCGGCCGTCGGCCCCGTTCGTCGATTCATAGATGGCACGGAAGACGTCGCAAGCGTTGGCAACGTCCTCGGTCGTGATTTCGAAGAGGGTGTCCTCGACACTGGCCCCTGCCGCGGCTTTCTGCGAAATGGCGTCGTCGTAGTCCGTACCGGACGTGATCGCGGCGTGGAAGATGCTGGGGTTGGTGGTGACACCGGTAACTGTTTTCTGCTCAATCAGCTCCCGGAGGCTGCCCGTCCGGAGGCGACCACGGGAGAGGTCGTCGAGCCAGATGGAAACGCCGGCGTCGGACAGTAGCTGTGTGGGGGTATTTGTCATGTCATAACTCCTTGGACTTGGGGATTGTCGTCACGATTGTGCTCCGGACTTGAGACCGGTTGAGACGGCTAGCAGTGCCGCAGTAGTTCTCAGCGTCGGTTCTTGAATATCCTCCCGACCAACCACCGCTACGTAATGGCAGCGATGATCCAGCTCGACCGGTGGGACTCGCCCGGCATCAGCCGGATGAGATCGGTCCCGGAATTGAAGGCGTCCGGCGGACAGGTCATCGGTTCGACGGCCAGGCCGAGCCGGTTGATACCCGGTGCCGGCAGGTCGGCGGTGTGGATCTGCAGCCACGGGCAGTCCGTTCCCCAGCTCATGGTCACGCCGCTGCCGCCGGCCTCGCGCAGCTCAACCGTGGCGACGCCGTCGGCGTCGCGCACGAGCGCGGTGAAGGCGTGGTCGATCTGCACGGAACCGATCGGGCGCGGCTGCCGGAAGTCGAACGGGCCGCCGTCGACGTCGGTGAGGCCGACCGGCAGCAACCGGTCGGGCGTGACCCGCAGGTACCGTCCGGCCGGCAGGCTGAGCTGCCAGCTGTCCAGCGGCGAGTCGCCGGCGCGCAGATAAGGATGCGGGCAGACCCCGTATGGAGCCGTGCCGGTGCCGGAGTTCGTCGCCTCGACCGTGGTCGTGAGCCCCTCCGCCGAGAGCAAATAGCGGGCGACCAGGTCGAGCTGGAACGGGTAGCCGTCGCCGGCCGGCAGCCGCACCCCCAGCACAACCTCGCTGCCGCTGTGCGTCACCAGCTGCCAGTCCCGGTCGAAGACGAGCCCGTGCAGGGCGCAGTCGCGCGACGGTTCGTTGATCAGCAACTGCCGGGTCATTCCGTCGAGGTGGTACCGCCCGTCGGCCACCCGGTTGGGCCAGGGTGCGGCGAGCGCCCCGCGGAAGTTGACCATCGGCTGATCCTCCGCGAAGCTGACGATCAGGTCCCGTGAGTCATGCTGCAACACCCGCAGGGTGGCCCCGATCCCCGTCACGACGGCCCGGTAGCCGTGGGCGGAGATCTCGTACTGGGCCCGCGACGGCTCGGTCACTCCGCCCGCAGTTCGAGGGCCGTCCAGGAGACCGGCGGCAGGGTGAGCGTGACCACTCCGTTCGCGTACAGCGCGGACGCGTTGGCGGCCAGGCCGACGCGGTCGCGGGCCTCGAGCGTGTTCGCGGCGTAAACATCCGTGTCGCTCAGGGTCTGCACCTCGATGATGCCGATTTGCCCGAGAGCGGCGACGTCGATCGTGATCGTGGCGTCTTCGGTCTGTGAACGGTTCACCAGGAACACGGATGTCCCCCCGGTCGCCGCGTCATGCGTCGCGACTGCGTCGACAAGCGGCACGGTGCCGTAGACCTCGGTGTCGTAGTGCTCTGCTTCGAGCTTGACCTCGAGGGCGACTCCGGTGGCGAGCCGCGAGGTGACCGCAAACGGGAAGAAGGTCGTCTGCCGCCAAGCCGGACCGTTCGGCTCGGTCATGATCGGCGCAATCACGTTGACGAGCTGCGCGAGCGAAGCGCTGGTCACGCGGTCGGCATGCTTGAGCAGTGAGATCAGAAGACTGCCGAACACTACGGCATCCGCCACCGTGTAGGAGTCTTCGAGCAGGCGAGGCGCGACCGGCCAGTTGTCGAGGCCGGTGATCTTGTCGACGCCCTCGAACCGGTCGATGTACCAGACGTTCCACTCGTCGAAGGAGATGTTGATGGTCTTGTCACTGCCCCGCACGGCCTTCACGTGGTCGGCGGTCGCGACGACCGATTCGATGAACCGGTCCATGTTTACGCCGGAGGCCAGGAAGGAGTCAAGGTCGCCGTTCTTCTCCTCGTAGTAGGCGTGGCAGGAGATGTAGTCGACGTCGTCGTAGGTGTGGCCGAGCACGACACGTTCCCACTCACCGAAGGTCGGCATCTGCGCGCTCGAGGAGCCGCAGACGACCAGTTCGACCGACGGGTCGAGCTGGCGCATCCCCTTCGCGGTGCGGGACGCGATCTTGCCATAGTCGTCGGCCGAGCGGTGGCCGAGCTGCCACGGGCCGTCCATCTCGTTGCCGAGGCACCACATCTTCACGCCGAAAGCATCCCGCTTCCCATTGGCGATCCGACGTTCGGCGAGATCCGTGCCGTTGCCAAGGTTGGCGTATTCGAGCAGGTCGAGCGCCTCGGACACTCCCCGGGTGCCGAGGTTGACGGCGAGCATGAGCTCGCTGCCGACCTTCTCCAGCCAGGACGAGAATTCGTGCAGGCCGATCTGGTTGGTCTCGGTGGAATGCCAGGCTAGGTCGAGCCGGGTCGGCCGCGCGGCCCGGGGGCCCACGCTGTCCTCCCAGCGGAAGCCGGAGACGAAGTTGCCGCCGGGGTAGCGGATCGCCGAGACGCCGAGCTCCTTGACGAGGTCGATCACGTCTTCGCGGAATCCCTCCGCGTCGGCCGAGGCGTGCCCGGGTTCGTAGATACCGTCGTAGACGCAGCGGCCGAGGTGTTCGACGAACGATCCGAACAGGCGGCGGTTGATGGCTCCGACCGTGAAGTGCGGGTCGAGGGTGAGGCTGGCGGTAGACATGGTGTTTCTTTCTTCGTGCTGGTCAAGACGTGGGAGGGTGCGAACGACGGATGCCCGGGGTCCGGGCCGGCCGCCTACTTGAGCGCGCCGAGCGAGAGGCCGCCCTGCCAGTACTTCTGCAGGGAGAGGAACGCGATGATGAGCGGGAGCACCGAGACGAAGGCACCCGTGACGATCAGGTTCCAGACCTGTTCGCCGCCGGCGCCGGCGTTGGACAGCGCCTGCCAGTTGTTCAGTCCGACGGTCACAGGCAGCAGGTTCGGGTCGCTGAGCACGGCGAGGGGCAGGAAGAAGTTGTTCCAGGTGCCGACCACCGAGAGCAGCAGCACCGTGACGATTGCGGGCCGCAGGAGCGGCAGCGCCACCTGGAAGAAGGTGCGCAGTTCGCCAGCCCCGTCGACGCGGGCGGCGTCGAGCAGTTCGTCCGGAATGGCATCCTGCGTGTAGACCCGCATCAGGTAGACGCCGAAGGGGCTGAGCAGCGAGGGCAGGATGACGGCCCAGATCGTGTTGACCAGGCCGAAGTTGCTCAGCAACACGAAGGTCGGGATCACGAGCGCCGTCATGGGCACCATCACGGCGCCCAGCAGCAGCGCGAAGAAGGCGTTGCGCCCGCGGAACCGGTACTTCGCGAAGCCGTAGCCGGCGAGCACCGCGAGGATGGTGGCGCCGATGCCGGCGGTGAACGCGTAGAAGAACGAGTTGCCCAGCCAGCGCCAGTAGATGCCGCCCTGGTGTTCGAACAGGCCGGCGATGTTGTTCCACAGGTTGAAGTTCTCGTCGAACCAGAGCGGCCCACCGGTGCCGCTGAAGAGCCCGGCGGTGTCCTTGGTCGCGGCCACGAGGAGCCACCACAGCGGGGTGATGAAGTAGACCACGAGGATGAGCAGCAGGATGTGCGACCCGATCCGTTTGCCGCCGTCGCGCGCTGTGTTGCGGCGGCGCACGAGGGAACCGGAGCCGGCCTGGGCGGGCTGCACGGGGGCATCCGTCCGGGGCGTGAGAATCGCCATTATTTGAGTCCGCTCTGCTTGCGGGTGAGGAAGAGGAAGAGGTAGGAACCGATGAAGACCACGATGCCGAGCGCGAAGGAGATCGCCGCGGCGTAGTTGAACTGGCTGTAGGAGAAGGCGAGCGAGTACGCGTACATGTTCGGCGTGTAGGACACCGGGATGGCGCCCTGGGCGACGGCCCGGAGCACCTGTGGTTCGGTGAAGAACTGCAGGGTGCCGATCAGGGAGAAGATGAGCACCATCACCATCGAGGAGGAGATCATCGGAATCTTGACGCGTAGGGCGATCTGGCGGCCGTTCGCACCATCCAGGCGGGCGGCCTCGTAGATGGCCGGGTCGATGCCGCGCAGGGCGGCGTAGATGATGATCATGTAGTAGCCGGCCCATTGCCAGGTGACGATGTTGACGAGGCTGGCGAAGATGCTGCCCTGGGACAGGAAGTCGGGGGCGGCGAGGCCGACGAGGCCGAAGATGTCGGTGGCCGGTCCGAAGCGGGGGCTGTAGAGGAAGCCCCACATCAGCGCCCCGATCACGACGGGGATGGCGTAGGGCACGAAGATCATCAGTCGGGAGAACTTCGACAGGGCGGTGGAGAGGTTGTCGAGCACGAGCGCCGCCACGAGGGCGACGATCATCTGGGCGGGGATCATGATCAGGGCGAACTGGCCGACCCGCCCGAGCCCACCGAGGAAGATCGGGTCGGTGAATGCCTTCGCGTAGTTCGCGAACCAGGTGAAGGAGGTGCCGGTGGCGAGGGTGCTCGTGTGCAGGCTCATCCAGAATGCATAGGCGAGAGGTGCCACCAGGAAGGTGAGGAAGACGATGCCGAACGGGGCGACGAACAGCCAGCCCCAGCGCTGTCGCTTGCGGTCCATCCGGTCGATGCTGTTTTTTCGCGGCTTCCGAACCGGCAGCGGCGGGGCCGCCTTGGTGGCCGCAGGCGTGAGTGCCATGAATTCATCCTTTTTCCAAGCGATTTTCCAAGCGAAGCCCTGAGGGGCTGCGGGATGCTGCCGGCCGGCCGGTGAGACCGGCCGACAGCGAGTGCGGGGTGAGCCGCGTTACTCGGCGACCGTGAACCCCTGCTCGGCCGCGTACTTCACGAGGGTGGCCTGCAGGTCGTCGAGCGCCTGCGAACCGTCCTGCTCGCCCTGCACCATGGAGTAGAGCTCCTCGGTCAGCTGGTCGTAGGCGTAGTTCTGGAACGGGCTGAACGTGGCGCCGTCATAGCCGGCGGCCGCGGTCAGGAAGACCTCCTTATTGATCTGCTGCCCGCCGAAGAACGGGTACTCGAGGTTGACGAAGTAATCGGAGTCGAGCATCGGCGCGTAGGAGGGGAACAGTGCGCCCTTTTCGACGCCGATCTTCCACGCTTCGTCGGTGCCGAAGATCTCGATGGCCACCTGGGCGGCGAGCTCCTTGTCCGTGGCTTGGCTGGTCACGGCGAAGGTCGAACCACCCCAGTTGACCTGCACCGGGTTCGCGGCGTCCCACTGCGGCAGCGGGGCGACGCGCCAGACGGCATCCGTGTCGGCGTCGGAGAGTCCCTGCAGATAGCCGGGTCCCCACGCCGCGGCGAGGTAGACGGCGTAGGTGCCGTCAACCAGGCTGGTGTTGTAGTCGGCGGTGAAGGCGTCGTCGGTCGTGACGAGGCCCTTCTGCACGAGGCCGTTCCAGTAGTTCAGCACGTCCTTCGATCCCTGGTCGTCAACGGCGATGCCGATGTCGGTCGGGCTGGTCGAGTCGTAAACGAACGGCACCGATCCGGCCTGGGCGAACAGTGCCTGGTTGAAGGCGCGGCCGTTGGTCGGGAAGTTGACCAGCACGCCGTCGGAGCCGGCGGACTTGAGGGCCTGCGCCGCGGTCTCGAACTCGGCCCAGGTGGTGGGAACGGGGATGCCGTACTGGTCGAAGAGATCCTGCCGGTAGAGCATGCCCATCGGGCCGCCGTCGACCGGGATGGCGTAGACGGCGTCGCCGCTCGACGCATCCTTCCAGGAGCCCTCGGTGTACTTGTCCTTCACATCGTTGGCACCGTACTCGGTGAGGTCGACGAGGGCATTGCGGATCGTGAAGCTCGAGAGCACCTCGGACTCGAGCATGATGACGTCCGGGGCACCGGACTTCGACTCGATCGCGGTGGAGAACTTGGTGTATTCGTCGTTGCCCTGGCCGGCGTTGGTCCAGCAGACCTGCACATCGTCGTGGCTGGTGTTGAACACGTCGACGACCTCTTCGAACGCGGGGTACCAGGCCCAGACGCTGACCTGGGGTGCATCCTTGTTCACGATCTTGTTCGTGCAGGAGGCTTCCGGCTTCGACTTCGATGCGGCGCCTTCGGCGGAGCATCCGGTGAGCGCGACGGCGGCGACGGCGATGACGCCGACCGCGGCCATGAACTTGACCTTCATGTTTTTGGTTTCCTCTCACGGTGTTGGAACACCGTTGTTCAAACTGTGATCAGCGCGTGAGGCGGCTGAGTGGTGCAGGAGGTGGTGCGGTCATTCTGAGACGCCAGCGGGGGCGAGGGGCCGTCGTTGGGTGCTTTACAACGTTGTAGGTAAACGTTGTAAATTTATCATTGCGAGTCCGTGGGCATGTTGTCAAGCGAATCGCCGAGATTCATCCGGGCAATGCCGGTCAGGCGGTCAGGGGCCCCGTGGACTCACGTTCGACCACGCGGAAGTCGGCCAGGATCTCCCGGGGCGGGGCGGCCGGGCCGGTGTCCGCGATGCGTTCGAGCAGGATGCGCACGGCGGTCTCGGCGATCTCTTCCCGGCCGGGATCCACGGTGGAGAGGGTCGGCAGGCTGTATTGGGCCTCGTCCAGGTCGTCGAAGCCGATCGCCGCGACGTCCGCCGGGATGCGGAGCCCGGCCTCCTGCAGCACCCGCATGGCGCCGAGGGTCAGGGTGTCGTTGAGCCCGAAGACGGCGTCGAAGTGCACCCCCGACGCGAGCAGTTCGCGCATCGCGGTCGCGCCGTTCGACCGGTGCCAGAGCGTCGTGTAGCCGATCAGGGCCGGATCGAAGGGGATGCCGGCAGCCTCGAGCGCCTCGCGGTAGCCGCGCAGGCGCAGACCGGCCGAGCCGATGATTTCCCCCTCGTGCGCGCCGATGATGGCGATGCGGCGGCGCCCCTGACTGATCAGGTGTTCGGTGGCGGCCCGCGCGGCGTCCACGTTGCGCATCGTGACGTGGTCCGTCGGTCCGCCGAAGATGCGTTCGCCCAGCAGCACGAGCGGATAGCCCACACTCAGGTGCTCGGCGTCGTCACTGTCCATGCCGAGGGCGCTGAAGAGCAGGCCGTCGGTCATCTGTCGGCGCGGGCTGGAGAGCAGCTCAATTTCCCTGCGGCGGTCGCCTCCGGTCTGTTCGATCAGCACGGTCACGTGGTGGCGCTCGGCCGAGCGGATCACGGCATCCGCAAGCTCCGCGAAATAGCTCAGCGACAGCTCGGGCACGGCGAGGCCGATCACGCCGGTGCGCCCGGAGCGCAGGCTGCGGGCCGATAGGTTGGGCTGGTAATCGAGTTCCGCAATCGCCTCGAGGACACGCTGCTTGGTCGAGGGCCGGATATGCGGGTAGTCGTTGATGACGTTGGAGACCGTCTTGATCGAGACCTCGGCGATCCGCGCAACGTCGTGCAGCGTTGCCGCCATGAGGACCCCTTTGGTATGCGAACGACGGATGCGTCGACATCCGTTCTCAGATATTTTACAACGTTGCACCCCTCTCCCGTGCAGTCAGGGGCGCCGGGGCGCAGTGCTCCCCCGCACGATCAGTTCCGGCTGGATCACGGGGATCAGCTCGGCGGGCTCGCCGCCCATCAGGCGCAGCACCCGCTCCACCGCCAGCCGGCCGACCTCGTTGAAGTCGAGGCGAACGGTGGTGAGGCTCGGCTGGAAGTAGCGGGCCTCGCTCATGTCGTCGAAGCCGACCACGCTCACGTCGCCGGGCACCTGGACGCCCCGCTCGGCCAGCGCCTTGATCACGCCCAGGGCCATCGAGTCGTTGGCCACCAGGACCGCGGTGATGGAGGGGGCGTCCGCGATGGCCAGGCCGGCCCGGTAGCCGGAATCGGCCGTCCAGTCGTCGGTGCGGAACTCGGGATTGACCGTTCGGCGGTGCTCGGCGAGTTCGGCCAGCCAGCCCGTACGGCGCGCGTCCGAGGCCATCCAGCCGGGCGGGCCGCCCACGTGCCAGACGGTCTCGTGGCCCAGCTCGAGCAGGTGCCGGGTGGCCAGTCGCGCGCCGAGCGCGTCGTTCATCGACACGGCCGTCGAACTGGCCGGGGAGCCCTGTTCGAACCGCACGATTGCCACCTCGTGGTCCAGCCCGCGCAGCACCTCGACGGCGGCCGTCATGGGGGCGAGCACGATGATTCCGTCGACCGCGTCCGCGACGAGCGTGTCCAGCGCGGCACGGATGCCCGCCGAATCGACCTGGGGAATGCTCACCAGGCTCGTGGCGTAGCCGTTGCGCCGCGCCTCCTCAGCAATCCCGAACAACACCAGCGCCGACCCGTGCACCGGGAGGGAGTAGGAGACGACGCCCAGGTTCATGGACCGGTTCGTCGCGAGGGCGCGTGCGGCGGAATTGCGGTTGTAGCGCAGCTGCGTGATGGCCCGTTCGACCCGTTCGCGCACCTCCGGACCGACGTTGCTGTGCCCGTTAACGACGCGGGACACGGTCTGCTGCGACACTCCGGCGAGTTTCGCCACGTCGATCATGCGCACGCTGCGGCCGCCCGGTCGAGGCTCCCTGCTCATCTGCACTCCCCTCCCGAGGGGAGATCCCTGGTTGAAACATGTTAGCGCACCATGCACAGTGTTTTTAATGCCTGAAGGGAGAGGGAATCAGCCGCTCCACCGGCAGTGAAGCCGTGGCAACAGCGCACCGATCACTGATTGACACGCCCTGATAGTGCGCTAACATGCATCAACGTCAACAATCATCAACGGCGAATCCCGCACGAAGTTGGCGTTCTGTATCCGCATGCCGGCAAGGGAGTCGATTCATGAGCGAGACCGCAGCACAACCCGATGCGCCCACATCATCCGGCGCCGAGTCCTACGTCATCGGCGTCGACTACGGCACCCTGTCCGGCCGCGCGGTCGTCGTGCGGGTCTCGGACGGCGCCGAACTCGGCTCGGCCGTGCTCGACTATCCGCACGCGGTCATGGACACCACCCTCGCTGCCACGGGCGGGAAGCTGCCGCCGGAGTGGGCGTTGCAGGTTCCGCAGGACTACGTCGCCGTGCTGAAGAGCGCCGTGCCGGCCGCCGTCGCCAACGCGGGCATCGACCCGGCCCGGGTCATCGGCGTCGGCACCGACTTCACCGCCTGCACCATGGTTCCGGTCATCGCCGACGGCACCCCGCTCAATGAGCTCCCCGGGTACGCCGACCGCCCGCACGCCTACGTCAAGCTGTGGAAGCACCACGCGGCGCAGCCCCAGGCCGACCGCATCAACGAGCTCGCGGCGGAGCGCGGCGAGAGCTGGCTGCCGCGCTACGGCGGACTGATTTCCAGCGAATGGGAGTTCGCGAAGGGCCTCCAGCTGCTGGAGGAAGACCCGGAACTCTACGCGCGGATGGACCACTGGGTCGAGGCGGCAGACTGGATCGTCTGGCAGCTGACCGGCCACTATGTGCGGAACGCCTGCACCGCCGGCTACAAGGGCATCCTGCAGGACGGCACCTACCCCGGGGAAGACTTCCTTGCCGCGCTCAATCCCGGCTTCGCGCGCTTCGCCACCGAGAAGGTGGCCCATGAGATCGGGCAGCTGGGCGCATCCGCCGGTACCCTCTCCGCAGAGGCCGCGGCCTGGACCGGACTGCCGGAGGGCATCGCCGTGGCGGTCGGAAACGTCGACGCGCACGTCAGCGCTCCGGCCGCCCAGGCCGTGCTGCCGGGCCAGATGGTGGCCATCATGGGCACCTCGACCTGCCACGTGATGAACTCGGACCGGCTCGCCGAGGTGCCTGGCATGTGCGGGGTCGTCGACGGCGGCATCGTCTCGGGGCTCTACGGCTACGAGGCCGGGCAGTCCGGCGTGGGTGACATATTTGCCTGGTACGTCAACAACCAGGTCCCCGCCCGCTACTTCGCCGCGGCGGAGGCGGCGGGCCTGAGCGTGCACCAGCACCTCACCGAGTTGATCAAGGACCAGCCCGTCGGCGGGCACGGGCTGATCGCCCTCGACTGGCACAGCGGCAACCGCTCGGTGCTCGTCGACCATGAACTCTCCGGGCTCGTGCTGGGCACGACGCTCACCACCCGGCCGGAGGAGATCTACCGGGCCCTGCTCGAGGCCACCGCGTTCGGCGCGCGCACGATCGTCGAGACCTTCAACGCGAGCGGGGTTCCGGTGACCGAGTTCATCGTGGCCGGTGGGCTACTCAAGAACGCGTTCCTGATGCAGACTTATAGCGACATTCTGCGGATGCCGATTTCCACCATAGACAGCGGGCAGGGGCCCGCGCTCGGCTCGGCCATCCACGCGGCGGTCGCCGCCGGCGCGTATCCCGATGTGCGCGCGGCCGGCCAGGCCATGGGAAAGCTCAACAAGAACGTGTACACGCCCAACGACGCGGAGGCGACGGCCTACGACAAACTGTTCGCCGAGTACTCGCTCCTGCACGATTACTTCGGCCGGGGCGCGAACGACGTGATGCACCGGCTGAAGGCGCTAAAGCGCGACGCAGGTGCATCGCTCGACTCGGCGGCGGTGCCGGCATGAGCTCTTTCGGCCCCGCCGTCGACGCGGCCATCCTGCGTGTCCGTGAGGACGTCGCCCGGCTGCACGGCGAGCTCACCCGCTACGGGCTCGTGGTCTGGACCGGTGGCAACGTCTCCGGTCGGGTGCCCGGCGCCGACCTGTTCGTGATTAAGCCCAGCGGCGTCGACTACGACGATCTCACGCCCGAGAACATGATCCTGTGTGACCTCGACGGCGCCGTCATCCCCGGCTCCACCGGTTCCGACCGGTCGCCGTCGAGCGACACCGCCGCGCACGCTTACGTCTACAGCCACCTGCCGGAGGTGGGTGGAGTCGTGCACACCCACTCCACCTACGCCACCGCGTGGGCCGCCCGCGGGGAAGCGATTCCGTGCGTGATCACGGCCATGGCCGACGAGTTCGGCGGGCCCGTACCGGTCGGCCGGTTTGCGATCATCGGTGACGACACGATCGGCCGCGGCATCGTCGACACCCTCACCGGCCACCGCTCCCGCGCGGTTCTGATGCAGAACCACGGCCCGTTCACGATCGGCAAGGATGCCCGCGACGCCGTCAAGGCCGCCGTGATGGTCGAAGACGTCGCCCGCACCGTGCACCTCGCCCGCCAGGGCGGCGACCTCATCCCGATCCCGCAAGCGGCGATCGACTCCCTTTTCAACCGCTACCAGAACGTCTACGGACAAGCACCTCAAGGAGCACTGCGCTAATGCCAACACTCACCACTACCCTCGACCACTACGAAGTCTGGTTCCTCACCGGCAGCCAGAACCTCTACGGCGCGGAAACCCTGCGGCAGGTCGCCGAGCAGTCCCGGGCGATCGCCGACGCGCTCGGCGCGAGCAGCGCCATCCCGGTGAAGATCGTCTGGAAGCCCGTGCTCACCGACTCGGAGTCGATCCGCCGGGCCGCGCTCAACGCGAACTCAGACGACCGTGTAATCGGCCTGATCGCGTGGATGCACACCTTCTCTCCCGCGAAGATGTGGATCTCCGGGCTCGACGCCCTGACCAAGCCGCTGCTGCACCTGCACACCCAGGCCAACGTCGAACTGCCGTGGAGCGAGATCGACTTCGACTTCATGAACCTCAACCAGGCCGCGCACGGCGACCGGGAGTTCGGCTACATCCAGACCCGCCTCGGCGTCTCCCGCAAGACCGTCGTCGGTCACGTCTCCAACCCCGCCGTGACGCACCAAGTCGGAACCTGGACCCGCGCGGCCGCCGGTTGGGCCGCATCCCGCAGCATGAAACTCGCCCGCTTCGGCGACAACATGCGCTACGTCGCCGTCACCGAGGGCGACAAGACCGAGGCCGAGCTGCGCTTCGGCGTGCAGGTGAATACCTGGCCGGTCAACGAACTCGCCGAGGCCGTGCACGCGGCGACGGATGCCGACATCACCGCCCTAGTCGCGGAGTACAACGACCTCTACGACGTGGCCCCCGAATTGCGCAGGGAAGGCGAGCGCCACGAGTCGCTCCGATACGGTGCCGCGATCGAGATCGGACTCAAGTCCTTCCTCGAGGCCGGCGGCTTCAGCGCCTTCACCACGAGCTTCGAAGACCTCGGCGCGCTCCGCCAGCTGCCCGGCCTCGCCGTGCAGCGGCTGATGGAACAGGGCTACGGCTTCGCCGGGGAGGGCGACTGGAAGACGGCCATCCTCGTGCGCGTGGCCAACGTGATGGGCGCCGGCCTGCCCGGCGGCGCGAGCCTGATGGAGGACTACACCTACGACCTCACCCCAGGGGCCGAACTGATCCTCGGCGCCCACATGCTCGAGGTGAATCCGGCACTCTCGACCGAGAAGCCCACCCTCGAAATCCACCCGCTCGGCATCGGCGACCGCGAAGACCCCGTGCGCCTGGTCTTCAACGCCGCCCCCGGCCCCGCCGTCGTGGTCGCGATGAGCGACATGCGCGAGCGGTTCCGTTTGATCGCCAACGTGGTCGAGGTCGTTGAGCCCACCGAGGCACTCCCGAAGCTCCCGGTCGGCCGCGCCGTCTGGCGCCCCGCGCCCGACTTCGCCACCTCCGCCGCGGCCTGGCTCACCGCCGGCGCTGCCCACCACACGGTCATGTCGACTGCCGTCGGCATCGAGGTATTCCAGGACTACGCCGAGATGGCTCACACCGAACTCCTCGTGATCGACCAGTCCACGACATTGCGCGACTTCGGCCGGGAGGTGCGATGGAATCAGGCCTATTACCGGCTGGCGCAAGGACTGTAGCTCCGGGGCGAACACGGGACGCGTGCCTCAACTTGGCGGGGGTCCCTTCGGTCTTACCTTTCGCGGCCGTCGTCGCGGGTGCGAGGGTCGTCGGTCGGTTTCGCTTCGTCGCCGCCGGTAGCCTGGCAGACCTTCACGGTGAGGCGCACGCTACGCTTCCCGCAGCAGATCGGCCGTGGCCGACCGCGAGGCGCAACCGCTCCTGCCGGCGGACGCATTCATCCATGACGTCGCCAGGCTGATGCGCCCAGTCGGGCTGCTCGATGGCGATCGCCATGCTGCGTTCCTCGAGGCGCACAGCAAGGCACTCGTACCGTTCGGCGAGGTGGACCCACCATGCGGGGTGGGTGGCGGCGGCATCGAGCACCCGCCGATCGGCAATCCACGCCAGTAATGCAGGGCGCTCGGTTGCTAACACTGGAGGCTGGTCGGCGGGGCCTGTTTGGATGCATCCCACTCAACGCGTCCACCAGGACGCTCGTCGCACGGTGGTCGGCCGCCGTCGCGGCCAACCGGGCCCGGTCAGGTCCTACGAGACCGCAGATGAGTGTGTCGATCCCAGCCGCGTCGCCCGCAGGCGAAGTTCGTTGATCCCACAAATTAGAGCAAGGCGAGCCAAGAAGTGAGCACTGCCCGCCAGCGATCGCGATCTGAGTTCCAGCTCATTGTGTGATCTGCGTAGAAAGCCTCAAGGTCGACTAGGTCAGGTCGCAGCTCCCAGAGGCGAGTTGAGGGCTCGAACGGCGAAGAAGTATCGAGTGTGCCGTGAAGGATGAGTGTCGGCACCGTTAGCTCTCCGGCCCGAACAATCCAGTCGAAACGGTGTAGTCCAACGGGGTTCCGGAGACCCGTCACTGCAGCTAGCAGCCGGGAGTTGAGCCACGGCAAGGAGAGTGCGCCGGTCCATGCAGGCAGGCCCGAGCGGGCGCAGTTCGCCTCTATCGTCGAGACCCAGTCGAGGACAGGCGACTCGAGCACGAGCCCCACGACGACGCCGCGAAGCTCGTGCTCGGCGGCGAGCTGTAGTGCAATGGCCGCACCCATCGACCACCCAAAGAGGACGACGTCGCGTGCGCCGTTCTCGCGAGCGAAGCGCACAGCCGCGCGCACATCATCAACCTCAGCGGCTCCGAGCTGGGACCTCCCCGCCCCAACGACCGGTCCTTCACCGTCATTCCGATACGTAACGACGAGCGACGTCAACCCGGCATCCGCGGCGACCTGAACGCCACGAAGTGTTCCGGCGCGCGGTCCTCAGCGTTGTCTACGAGGTCTCCCTCGCGGTGTCTGGGGCGGCAACTTCACATTTAGCTACGCCCTCGGCGCAGTAGTCGATGGTTCATTGGCCTTACTGTTTTTTCGGTCGTCCTTCAAATTGCGAAGAGTCCCTCCAGAAACGGCACTTGACCCCATCGAAGCACCGCGATGGAAGCCAATCAAATTCTAGCTATCGGGGTTCGTTTCGCGGTCCGTGGGTGCAGCCAGCTCTAGACCGTTTCGCTAGGACATTCTCGGCGTCTCTCTGCACCCGGAAGGACTCGCCGACGGCTGTTCCCCTGGACCAGCACCAAGCCAGCCGCGAGAATGGAAGCAGCTGAAGTGGCGAGCATAGCCGTCAACACCAAATCGGGTTTCAATATCATCGCCCGCCCGGTCATGGACGTGAATTCGCACTGTAACCCCAGCGGGATCAACGCGATCCGGCCAACGATCGGCTGTGCAGGGTCCACGCTCTCGCGCGACGCCGGGAGTGCGTCCACAACGCACGAATAGCTTGGATCGCGAACTGCATATATCGCCGCAGCAGGCGGCAATGCCATGAAGATAGCCAGCCCGCACAACGCAGCAGCCGCCCATCCCCTTGTTCCCATTCGGCCATGCAACCACATTCCCATGCGACCGCCGGGACTTTCTCCTCAAGTCGCGGGAAGTGACCGCACAGGGTTCCGAATTCGGGCAATGCCTTGTTCGAGAACCGCAGAGCGAGTCGGGGCAGGTGTCGATGCCGGACTGGGCGCGTGCTGGAAAACAACGAACGTCATCTCGCGACTGCCGCTGAGACGATTGTGCGATCGCTTGCCAGACGATGAAGCGCCCAGCGATTCCCTAAATTCCCCGCTGCCGAATGCGTGGTGCTCTCTGTGGCCGCCAATCCGTACGACTAACCCCCAGATGCAAGACGGAGTTCAATTGCTTTCTCAATCAGCCCACGGTTAGTGACCGATGCCCCATCAATGAAGATCCGGCGGCGATACTCCAGCTCCCCCATCTCGAGCGCAAGCTTGCCAAGCACCTCGTCGGCGAAGCTGGATGAAACGACACCCACTTGTGTCAGATCCACGACAATCTGCTTTGCACCAGCGGAGAGGTAGTTCTGTATGCGCACTCGAACCTCGCTTCCCTTGACGCGGGAACCGATTGAGTCCTCAATCTCGGCCGCATCTATCCGGTAATGCCCGGGCCCTACCTCGATTTCTTCAAGCAGTTCGCTCCCCCGATCCGTGCGACCGAGCGCCTCGTTGATGCTCACCGGCGTGGCACAGTCGAGTTGCCAGTCAACGGTTGTCGATTGATGGCGATCGGGGTCGAGCACAGGTCTGTTCAAGTCGCTGCTCGCGGTCACCACTCCAGCTTTTGACATCCAAAGTCCCCGTCCAGACCGGATCGAAAGACTCCCGCCATTTATTTCGATTGCCCGTCTAAGGCCGAAGAGACCATTTCCTTGATTCATCCGTCCCTTGCTGGTGACGCCCGCTTGAGCGGCGTGAGCGATTGCCAAATGGGCCTCTCGGAGCTGGGATGGGTCGATGTGTGATTCTGCACTTGCGCGAACCAAGGATTGTTGGACACCGACTCCCATATCCGAAACAGCTATAACGCACTTTCTGCTCTGATCATGCAGCTGCATCATGACGTAACCAGCCGGAGCTTTGCTGTGCTGGAAGACGTTGTCGAGAACCTCATAAATGCACCAATTGAGAGCATCGATGACACCGGCTTCGCAGGCAACCTTGTCTGTTAGTGCATCCATATACTTCGAGGTGAGTTGGTGAGCCTCATCCTCATTCCTGTACTTCCAAACAACGTTCGTGAGTGCCGTCTCATATCGGACATAGCGGTCCACCGTCATTGGGTCGATGACCCCCAATCGCTCTTTCTCTGCAGGCAGATTCGGGGCGGTGAAAGTCTTTCCCGCTTCGCGCATTGTGTCGATTGCCGCAGCGAACGGTACCGCACCGTTCGGATACACACTCCCATGCCCAAGTTCGATTTGAACGGGCTCCTCGG
Source organism: Cryobacterium sp. TMT2-15-1 (assembly GCF_004402345.1). Classification (NCBI taxonomy): domain Bacteria; kingdom Bacillati; phylum Actinomycetota; class Actinomycetes; order Micrococcales; family Microbacteriaceae; genus Cryobacterium; species Cryobacterium sp. TMT2-15-1. Next base: position 18,530 of record NZ_SOGD01000044.1, read on the forward strand.
GATCCCAACCACGCGACGACCGGATGAGGTCGTCAACGTAGTCGTGGCCGCGCAGCGCAGGTACTTTGTACTGAATCATTGGATCCCCCCAAATTACCTCCGAGCATGAGCGAAGGTACTTCACAATACGATGTCTCGATCGCGGCAAGAGCTCACTGGGCCCCGATCCGCAGAATGGGGTTGGATTCGGCTGTACTAGGCGAAGCCCAGGATCTCGCAGAAGCCGTTGGACTCTTTCCCGTTACCGGTTCGCGCCTTGACCCGGCCCGGCCACAACCGAGCATCCGAGCTCGGAGGTCATCACTGTTCGATTAGTCCTCGTCGGGTGCGAATGCTCTGTCGAGCAGAGCCGCGGTCGCCGGATTCACCAGCTCGCTCCGTTGGATGTAGTGCTGCACCATGATCTTCGTGTCCGTGTGGCCGAGCAGCTCCGCAGCGAGTTCGATGTTGGCGTTGGCGTTGACCGCAGTCGCAACCGTGCGGCGGAACATGTGCGGGGTCACATCCTCGATTCCCGCTCCCCCGAGAACGTGACGCAATTGTCGACGCACGTTCGCGGTGGTCAAGGGGGTGCCGTCTCGGGATTGGAACAGCAGTTCATCCAGACCTATGCTGCCGACTTTGGCGAGCCGTCGACGGACCGCGTCGGCGGTGAACGTGGGCAGTGCCACAACGCGGCGCGATTTGGCGGTTTTGGGGTGGTCCTGCCGGAAGGTCTGCTCGCCGTTGCGGCTGACAATGGTGCCGGCCAGGCGGATGGACGGTATGGCGCTGGTGATGTCGACGTCCCGGCGACGGATGGCCAGCACCCCGCCGATTCGGGCCGATGTGCCGAGCATGAGCTCGATGATCGCGCCGAGCTGGCCGTCGGGTTTGGGCCCGGAGATGTGATTGACGGCGCTCTCCCACCGGGCGATCGCCGCGCGGATCACGTTCACCTCCGGGGCCGTGAGCGCATCCGGGAGATGCGGTTCGCGGTACAGGCGGGACACGTGGTCCATCGGATTGCTGGGGAGAATCTCATGCCGTACCGCCAGCGCCAGCCGCAGGACGACACGGCCTTGCTTGGCCCGGCTGTGGGAAAGCTTCGCCAGCTGCTTGATGAAGTGATCGCAGCGAGCAACACCAATCTCACGCAGCGTGAGACTGCGAAACACCGGGAGCACGAGCGTTCGCATGTTGCGCTCGTATAGATTCCGGGTCGTCTTCGAGATTCGATTCTCCATGTCGATGTCCTCGAGCCAGTACGTCGCCAAGTCTCCGAACGAGCTGTCCGGCGTCAGCGACGTGTTCGTCGGCTGCTGCAGATATCTCGTCGTGAGCTTGCTCTTCAGCGATCGCTCAGCAGCCCGGGCGGTGTCTCCGGTGGCCTGAACCTGGCGCGTCTGACCGTCCCAGTCCCGGTAGCGGGTCCGCGCCTCGAATCGGCCGGACGGCGTCACCCGGATGGTGACGTCGCCGAAGGTACTGATCGTCAACCGTGGCCGCGACATCTCAGCTCACCGCCGATCGGGGCGCCGGGGCGGGCTGGAGGGCTCCCGCTGCTCGGCAATCCAGGCCCGCACGTCGGAGATGGCGAACTTCAGATGCTTGCCGAACCGGTAGGCCGTCGGGCCTTTGCCGCGCACCCGCCAGTCGTAGACGGTGGAGATAGGAATGCCCAGGTAGGACGCCAGCTCGGTGATGTCCATCAGGGGTTCCAGGCCCCACGCGTCGGTGGAGGGGGTGGAAGAGGAGGTTGGGTAGTCGTCGTGGATGCTCATACCCAGGAGGTGCGCACCGCAATCCCGGAGGATCGGGATGGACCGAGAACGACGTCGCCGCCCCGGATAGGAAGGCCGTCTCAGCGGCTCCAGGCAGGAGTAAAAGATGGATTTGTGATGGGGTAGTCAAATCTCTAACCAAAAAAGTCCCGAAAACCCTTGAGTTTCCGGGACATTTGGTGGGCCGTTTGCGAAAGCCAGCAGGGAGAGGATCGTCGGTGAAGGTGGAGCTCCATTTCCTCCACAGCCCTCATTGTTTTCCTCCAGGAAGGCCAGCGCCTGACCAGTCTCGGATCAAACCCAGCGCGAGGCGCGAATCTATTCGCCGCTCAGCGGTGTCGACGACCAGTGCAGCTTGTTCGAAGTGGGATAGGGCAATCGCTTGGTTCGCGGATCGAAGTCAGCATCCGACGCGTTGATCACAAGCGGGCGGACTCCCCTGGCAACCATCGCGGCACGATCCGACTTGGCCAGTTCCTCGACCAGCCTCTGACGGACCGGCACGATCGCCTCGAAGAGGAGATCATCCACAGCCTCCACTAGTTCAAGGAAGCGGCTCACCATCGGCGGCGGTAGCGTCTGAGAATAGGTCGCTGCCGTCACATCTCTCACCCGCAGGGTGCCCGCAGGGTGCCCGCATCAAGGATTCCAACGGGGAAGGTCGTGTGGAGCTCAGACTGGGAATGCGCAATCGTGGTGTTCCTGAATGCTCCCCGGGAATCTCAGTGAACTTCACGCCCTACCCCCTACGAATTCGAAGGTGAGCCCACTGGGAAGTTCCCTCCTTCGACCAACCGTAGGATTTGCGATCGTCGCATCCGCGTTTCCGGCGAGGAACGAAGATTGCGTATTGAAAAGCAACAGCTTTCCAAGACACCAGGTGCGCCTGTATCTCGCCGCCCACTTTCCGCGCTGGCCCACGCCCCCGGAGGCACCACGCGGTCGAGCATGTCAGCCACGTCGAAGAGCGCACCTCCGGTCGGCTGTCGGTCGTGCTCACCCTTCGATATCGCTTTCCGGTGAGCCCCGACGGGCCCCACATCGATTCGTTGCCTAATCCAACAAATAACGTCGAAAATCCTTGACCGCGTCCCGAACGCGCCGTTATGGTACGAATACCTGTTTTGACACCGGCGTCGAAACGATCGAAAGGTGATATACGATGACGAACAATCCGCTCTGGGCTCACGGCCCCCGCTTCCCAGCCGCTGCTTCTTTTGCGCGGCACCCACTCCCCCGCGGAGAACACGGTCCGCTCCGGCGCTACGGACTGGTCGCGAGCGCGACCGCGTTCGGCCTTCTGGCCAGCGCCCTCGTGCTGCCTGCCGCGCAGGCCGAAGCCGCCGACGCGACGGTCTTCCTGCAGGAGGACTTCGAGGACGGCTCGTACGATCCGCTCACCCAGAACGGCGGGGCGACGCTCTCGGTGGTAGACGCCGACGGCGACAAGGCGCTGCTCGTGCAGGGCCGCACGAATGACTACGACGGGGTGAAGACACCGGCGAACCTGCTGCAGCCCGGTGGCTCGTACACGTTCACGGCGCAGGTGAAGCTCTCGGCCGCCGCAGGCACGACCACCTCGGCCCGCTTCGTTGTCGAACCGGCCTACACCTGGGTGGGGAACGCAACGGTGACAGCGGATGCCTGGACCACCATGAGCGGCACCTTCGAAGCACCCGCCGGTTCGGACCCCGCAACCCTTCGCGCCTATATCGGCACGGACGCGCTCGCCGGACCCTACGACTACCTTCTCGACGACATCGAGATCACCGGCACTGCGGCCCCCGCGCAGCCCGACACCTGGCAGCCCACCCCGGACGCTTCCTTCGTGCCCGGTGGCGCCGTCGCCGCGACGGCCACGCCGGTCGGCACGGCCCGCGGCACCGGCAATCGTGTCGCGCTCACCTTCGACGACGGACCGAACCCCGGCGAGACCGCCGCGATCCTGGACGTTCTCAAGGCGCAGGGCATCCACGCCACCTTCTGCATCATCGGCCAGAACGTGCAGCAGGCCGAGGGAACCGAGCTGCTCAAGCGCATCGTGGCCGAGGGCCACACCCTCTGCAACCACGGCACCTCCTACGCCGACATGGGATCCTGGACGCAGGCGCAGGTCGAGACCGACCTCAAGGCCAACCTCCGCATCATCCGCGAGGCCGTCGGCGATCCGACGCTCGCCGTTCCGTACTTCCGCGCTCCGAACGGCAGCTGGGGCGCGACCGGCGCGGTGGCCGCGGCGCTGGGGATGCAGCCACTCGGGCTCGGCTCGGTGATCTTCGACTGGGACGGCAACGACCTGAGCGAGGCCACCCTGACGGCGAACCTGCGCGCGGCCTTCACCCCGGGCGCGATCGTCCTCGCGCACGACGGCGGCGGTGACCGCACGAACACGGTGAAGGCGGTCACCACCGTCGTCGCCGAGAAGGTGGCCGAGGGCTGGACCTTCACGCTGCCGCAGGGCGGGGTCGGTGCCCCGGCGCCGACGGGCTTCTCCTCCGACTTCGAGGAGGGCACCGACGGCTGGACCGCTCGCGGCGACGGCGTGCTGGTGACACCCAGCACCGATGCCCGTACCGGCTCGGGCAGCCTGCTCGTCACCACTCGCACCCAGCCGTGGCACGGCGCCACGATCGACGTGACCGCCGACATGCCCGTGGCCACGGCCCTGGGCATTTCAGTCTGGGCCAAGCTCGCTCCGGGGCAATCGCCCGCGGGTCTGAAGATCTCGGTGCAGCGTGACAACGGCGGTGGCAGCGCCTACGAGGGTGTCGCCGGCGCGGGCGCGCAGGTCACCGCCGACGGCTGGACCCTCCTCAGCGGCACCTACACGCTCGCGGCCGCCGCCGACCGAGTCCAGGTGTACGTCGAGGGCCCGGTCGGTATCGACTTCCTGCTCGATGACTTCGTGATCGAGCCGATCGTCGAGAAGGGGATCCAGACGGATGTCCCGTCCCTGAAGGACGTGCTGGTCGCCGATGGCATCGAGCACGTGGGCGTCGCCATCGACGCGCGCGAGACGGTCGGTACCGCTGCCGACCTGGTGAAAAAGCACTTCAACGCATTCACCCCCGAGAACGCCGGCAAGCCGGAGAGCGTGCAGCCCGTCGAGGGGCAGTTCACCTTCACGCAGCTCGACCAGCTGCTCGACTTCGCCGACGCCAACGGGATCGACGTGTACGGACACGTGTTGGCCTGGCACTCGCAGACCCCGGCCTGGTTCTTCCTCGACGGTGCAAGGCCGCTGACGAACAGCACGGCCGACCAGGCGATTCTCAAGGCCCGGATGCGTGCGCACATCGGCGGCATCGCCGCCCACCTCGACGCGCGCTACCCGGACGGCAACAGCCCGGTGTGGGCGTGGGACGTGGTGAACGAGGTCATCGCCGACGGTGACACCGCCAACCCGCACGACATGCGCGACAGCCGCTGGTTCCAGGTGCTGGGCGAGGGCTTCGTCGACGAGGCCTTCCGGCTGGCGGACGAGTACTTCCCGGACGCGGCCCTGTTCATCAACGACTACAACACCGAGATGCCCGAGAAACGGGCCGACTACGTCTCGTTGATCGGTGCGTTGATCGCCCGCGGCGTGCCGATCGACGGAGTGGGCCACCAGGCCCACGTCGACATCGCCCGGCCGGTGCAGTGGCTCGAGGACTCGATCACGGCGGTCGAGGGCCTCGACCCGGACCTTCTCCAGGCCATCACCGAACTCGACGTGAACGCCTCGACCGAGAACCAGGGCGCGGATGTCAGCGGCGCACCGGTCGACCCGTACAGCCCGGCCTTCGAGAACGATGAAGACGCGGCGGCCGAGGTCGGCTACTACTACCGGGACCTGTTCGCGATGCTGCGGAAGCACGACTCCTCGATCGAGTCGGTCACCTTCTGGGGCATCAGCAACGCCCGCACCTGGCTGCGCACCTGGCCGATGGCGCGCCCGTGGGAGCAGCCGCTCCCGTTCGATGACGACCTGCAGGTCACCCCGGCCTACTGGGGCATCGTCGACCCGACGAAGCTGCCCGCCCGCCCGGCGGACGTGCTCGCCCCGCGGATCGCGGACCCGTCGGATGTGCGTGCCGTCGCCAATGGAGCAGCCGGAGTGAAGGTGCGCTACTCGCTGCCCGAGGCGATCGACACCCTCGACGGGGTCGTCCCGCTGGAGTGCACCTCGCCGAGCGGCAGCCGCTTCACGATCGGCACGACCACCGTGACGTGCACGGCAACGGATGCCGCGGGCAACACCCGCACCGCCACCTTCGACGTGATCGTCACGCGAAAGGTTCCGGGCAAGAAGTGACCCGCCGGATCTCGGCATAAGCAAGACGAAAGCCCCGGTGAAGGACTCTTCACCGGGGCTTTCGTCTTCGCCAGGTCTTCCGACGCTTGAAGGTAGGGCGTACAGTACCCCGCAATACGGCAACCACGGGCTCGACGAAGCGCCTGAGACAGCTGGATTGCCAGCGGTGAGCCAAGCCGTGTGGCAGCGCGAAAGCGAGATGACATGATCGGTCCAGTTGCTCAGATTCCGGCGGAAAACAGAACATCCCTCGACCTCTACCTGTTGAGGTTCGGAAAGGATGGACAGCTCGAGAGCCCCCAGACCGCGACGCTCGCTGTCGAAGCCGCGCGCGCAGCCACAGACGTGTTCGTGTTCTCCCACGGGTGGAACAACGTCTACGGGGACGCGCTGCGCAATTACACCCGGTTTGCCGAAGGCTTCATCGCCCAGCGCGCGAAGTTCAAACTGAAGGTGCCCGAGGACTATCGTCCGGTGTGATAGGAATCGTCTGACCATCCAACTGGTTTGTGCTGGACTCCGAGAAGGGCCCGGTCATCGCGGGTGCCGCCCCAAAGTAGTGCTTATTGGATTGCGCGCTCCTGACTCGTCAAGGTCACTGCCTCGAAAAGGATTCGGCTGTTTGAAGAATCCTCGGCAAGACAGAGGTCAAGGTCCACAGTGAACACGAAAGGTTCGATTAGTTCTCGGACGAATCATCCCCCACGCTCAAGAAACTGGAGCGAAAGATTGTGACCATCGAGCGCGCACTGAACTAGCTGAGGGACAACAGCCTAGAGCCAGCCGGTTACGTCCCTGTGAGTGGTGTGGTTTCCGGCTTCTGAGTGTTGCTTCGTCAACGTGAAGAGCCACCGTGGGATGGTCAGTGAGTACCGAACAAAGAACTCACGAAGGACACCACACGATGGCTCTAGATCAGTCTGCCTCCATCGAGTCGCTGAACAGCCAGATCAAGAGCAACGGACCCGAAGACATCGAGTCCGCCAGCAGACGTCGCGTTCGCGGATTCGGCGCCGCCCAGATCATCGTGACGATGCTGCTGACGAACTTCAACCTCCGCAAGATCGCCGCTTTCATCAGCGACAAGATCAAAGAGGAGGCGAAGAAGCCGGTCAACGGAGAACCCATCGTCCGCCCGATTCGCCGCCGCGACCGCGAATTCCACAACCCCTACACGGACACCTACCCGGCCGGCGTGATGCGGCCGGACAAGGCCAAACACCCTGCATCGGATGAGACCGGCGGACCACCGCTAAGGACCTAACCGTCCGGCTCAAGAACCGATACTGCCCGTGAGGGCAAAACACCCAGCTTTCGAGACAATCCGGCGCGCGTGGAAACGCGTTCAACAGCGGAGATCACAACCACAACTCAAGAATCATACTTCGTGAATACGTGGGGCACGCTGCGAGCCTCGCATGCTCGCCGAGCGGGACGCCGTTTGGAGAGAGGGTGGCCACAGCTTTGCTTACTTATCCGTGCTGATCGGACTCGAACAACTGAGTCGAAATCCACCGCCGCCACGAACCGACAGTTACCGACCAATGAGACTCTCAACAGGGATTCCCTGCTGTTCGAGCCGACGTCGACCGACAGGGACCAGCCCGAGCCGACGAGGTATATCGAGAGTATGTCTAGAGTTCTACCGGACGTGGGCACTCACCTCCAGCCAAAGGCCCCGTTCGTGCAGATGAGCCTCTGGTGCTGTCAGACGATGTCGTAAGGTGCGAGCGTCTCATACTCATGCTTGAGTTCTAACAGTTGGAAATTCAGCCGCTTTCTTTCAGAGGGAGAATCAGCTATCGATGCCTGAGTCTCCTGCTCATCGATATAGGCCTCGATTGCACGATCAATGTCAGCTTGAAGGCCAAGTATTTTTTCCGTCAACGCATCCTGTTCTGCTGGATCGTCGGCACCGTTTAGCGAATCGGCCAATCTCGACTTGGACCTCTCCAGGGAACGCAGCTCCTCCTCGATCTGCGCCATGCGCGTGGCGCTTGAGAGCAGTCCCATTCTCGGCGAGTCCAGTAGAGCAAGCCGAACACTCGTTTCACGGATTTGAGAGCGCACACGAGCGGCGGAGAGGCTCCAGTTCAGGCGTTCAGACTCGTGCTGCACTGAGAGGCTCTCAACTTCGTCATAAGTTGACTGACTGATGTTCGCATTGAATTCCTCTTGGGCACGGCTCAAGAACTGCTTCAACGAATAGAAGTGAACCTGGTGCCCTGTTTGATTCTTGAACTCTTGTACAAGTTCCGGCCGGGGGCCGATTGTCTTTCCGTGTTCTTGACGCCACCAGTCCTCTTTGTCGTCGCCGGTAATGAAAAGGACGTCTTTCTGATTGCTGCTTGCGTGCTCCATCAACTGCATCCAGAGGACAAGGTCGCCGTACCTCTGCGGTTCGGGCTTCTTCGAGTCCCTATATCCAGGAGGTATCTGCGACTGGTAGCGCTTCGCCCCGTCTTCGTAAAGCTTTTTCATTCGGCCGTCCTCGAACGGCTCCCCTACTCGACCGTCGAAAAGCGCGGTCACGAGAATCGCCGTCGTGTCTTCGTCCATATTGTGAGGGACGTGAGGATGTGCCTCCTTCGCAGCGCTGACCATCGCGATCAGGTCGTCTGACATGACCTGATGGTGGGACAAGAACTTCGCAACGTCAACGGACTCGTTCTTGCGGAATTGGCCCATGTCCTTCGCGAAGGCAGCCTGGGCGCTCGACAGATTCTTGATTACGGAGTTGAAGGCCGACACTTGCTCGTCAATTACGTTTAAACGGTTCTTGTGGAACTCGAGGGCAACCTGGTGAGGAATCCATAGTCGGTCGCAGACGGTTTGCAGAACGGCCGCGAACTCCGTTCTCGAGGCCTCCGAATAGCGGTATAAGTCTAGGAGAACGTTCGTGTCGACCACGATGGCAGCGCCTGCCCAAAGATGCTCGAACTCTGCCCCCGTCGGCGGGTAAAAATGACCGAGAGTACTTCGCACGACAACCCCAATTCCTAAGTCGCAGCCGGCTCACCCGGACCTTATTCATTACCGTATCAATAGCCCGCCAGGGCACTGTGCGTGTCCGTCGACACCACGGAAAGAGCCAAGAGTTTCCGAGTTGCTATCAGCGATTCAGGTGTGATTTAGTACGGTGAATCCGGCCAATGGTTCCGAGTAGCAGGTAGCCGCCACCGATCAGGAGTCCCTCGCCGTGGAGCCCCGAGCGCCTGTGGACGAGCGAGTCCCGGACCTGGACCGGGAACGAGCAGGGAGTCGCGCCACCTTCGACCGGCAGCAATCAGTCCGTACCGACGAGGTCGAGAATATGCCCGTCGTCACGCTTCCGGAGGGGCACCAGGACATCCACCCTGACTCGCACCCAGTGAGCCATACGGGGCGATGGGCCATTGAGTCTATGTCGGCCGACGGCGTGTGTAAGTCGAGTCAACAAACCAGAGGAAGCTCGTCAAGTGGGCGAGACCGATCACCGCATTGATCCGACTGTACTGACGCTTAGAGACACCGTGGACTGAGCCGTGCCTGTTGAACGAATGGGGGATCTTGTCGCCCGCACTCGGGAAGTACGGGCGGTGAATGCCCCACAGCTGGCTGAATGCAAAGAACTGTCGCGAGGAGAAGCCCTCGGCATCAAAACGCTTCCGACCGAGGACATCCCTACGAAGTGGTTGCCCGAGTTGCTTTTGCAGTAGTGAATCAAGCGTTGTCGCCGTGAACGCCTGGGACAACTCGTGATGTCCCTCTCGAAGCCCCTGTGCCGATTTCAGGGCGTAGCCCACGTACGGTGCAGTCTGCACTGACTGCATGCGCTGAAGAAGCTCTTCGCAGTCTGTGATGATGCTCCGCCATCGCGAGCCGAAGACGGCACGACGTTTCGCTGCATTCGGTGCTGAGAAGATTGCTTCTACTGTGGCCGGACGAGGCACCCAGGCAATAGGAAGTCCCTCGTTCAACATGATGTGTTCGCACTTGTCGAGTTCAATGTCATCGACGGCAGAGAGGTTCGCGGGAAATAAACCGCGCCGCAGGTCTGCGCGCGTTGGCAGGTCCTTGAGTAGGTCTGATGCCCAACGCTCGAGAATGCCGTTGATGGGGACTGCCCGCACCAAAGAATCCCCAAAGCCCGCCTGCCACAGCAACGCGGGTGTGATCAAAGACCCCAAGTTCTTCGACGACAACTCCTGCTGAGCAAACAACGGCCCAACCGACGCGCTCACGGACTTGACGAAGGAATCACCAAGACTCGACTGCCACATCGACGCGGGTGTGATCAAAGCCGCCGCATTCTTAGACAACAGCTCGTTCTGAGCAAACAACGGCCCAACCGACGCGCTCACAGACTTGACGAAGGAATCACCAAGACCGGACTGCCACAGCAACGTCGGCGCGATCAAAGTCCCCAAATTCTTCGACAACAAATCCTGCTGAGCAAACGACGGGCCAACGGACGCGTTTACAGACTTGACAAAGGAATCACCAAGACCGGACTGCCACAGCAATGTGGGCGCGATCAAAGCCGCCGCATTCTTAGACAACAACTCGTGCTGAGAAAGCAACCGAGAAACCGACGCGCCCAATGACTTCGCAACGGAATCCCCGAGAGTTACCCGGAATCTCCGATCGGACACAGGAACGGGGGCGAGCGATTCAAGAAGTTCGGAGAAGTCCTCTTGCCCTTCTCCGCTACCGCCGCCGTCGCGTCCTTCACCGGCAGTCTCTCTGTCACTCATGGGGATCGATCGTAGCTAGTCCTGCAGTCTGTATTGCTTCTTCCCCCGGCTCGAGGTCCGCTTCGAGCCCCCAGATCTCGCTGTCATCGAATTCGCACTCGCAAGAGAGCAGCTGGCCCCCGCAGCTCGGGCACTCTTCCTGGTCACAATATGGCCCATGGAGATCCGCAATGCCGGCGGCGCAGTCGGGGCAATAGTCGAGAGGCTCATCATCACTCATCCAGGTTGACCAATGCGTTTCAGCTCCCCACCGAAGCCTCGCGTACTCGACGCACGACCGACTCAGAACGACGATTTGCTGAGCCGCAACTAACCGACGCGGCCACCTGCGATGCATCATGCGGCCCCGGTACTCGATGAACTCCTTGTTAAAAGACTCCACTAGGTCCATGGCAGTCTGGACGTGAGCGTTGTCGATATGCTCCGACAGCGAGCCGCTGAAGTGTTGGTGGTGGAAGCCATCTAAGAATTCGAAGATGAGCAGGTAGTTCTCCCTCACCTCTTCGGCGATGAGGTCAACCTCGTAGTGTGTAATGTTGTTTCGCCATTTGATCGCCGTGCTGATCGCCTCTAGATCGGACTTCTGCACACCGACGTGGATATTCGAAAGTCTCGTCAATGCCTTGCCGAGTGAGGCCGTGTTCTTGCCTGGCTGGTCGATATTCTCCCAAATCAAGAGCGCGTGCTCATTGAAAAGGCGCTGTTTGATCACAAGCTCAACCGCGTGGACCAGATTGAGTACGGCGAACTTCCACCGAGTGGGATCGACAGCGGCCTTTTCGACATACCCGAGGGACTCGTTCAGCGAATCATATGCATTCTCGATCAAGGTGAGTCGCAGAGGAGTCCTGTCAACGACTTCCTTCGATCCCTCCGGGAGCTGCGTCACCCGCGTTGGACTGATGCCGGACGAGTGTGCCGAGCCGCCCTTCAAATCGTGGGTCAGCGAGCTCAGGGCACCGCTTATGGCCTTCAAATCAGCACGATCCTCAATCATGAACCGCGGATCGGTTCTAGCGATAACCTATCGACAACGTCGGACGGAAGCAGTCGCATGTCTGTGAGCGCTCCTTCCACGGCATCCTCACGATCGGCATCGTCGGCGATATTTCGCAATGTGATGAGTCTCTTCCAGAGCCGCTCTGCGGAGAGAGCTAGATCTCTCATCGTTTCAGGATCGACTTTGTAGGTGAATGCCTCAGCGATCACCATTGCGTCAGACTTGAATACATCCTTGGGCGAGATCATGATGCTGACGCTGCCGGGTGGGATCCCGGCGTTCAGATCGGCAGCCAAGAACTCCAGATGATGGTTGGTCTGCCGCACGTCATCCAACCCGATAGCGCCCTCCGGCTTGTGTTCGCTCTTTGCCTCAAGAGTCATCCACAACTCGTTATCCCAGCACCAGACTGAGTCCGCACGTCCGTCCCCGTCTGGCTTCCAAGCGTTGGCGCCAAGCAGGTCACCGAGCATCGAAAGTGCCGGCTCAAAAGCAGTATGGGATACGTCGGCAAGGCCCTCATGCATGGCGAGGACTCGCTTGTCATGTTTGCCACTATTCGTCGTCGCGCGAACTGCCTTCGCCAGAGCCCGGATGGCAACAGCGTCAGAGGGAGCCTTGGGTTTGGCTGACTGTCCCGGCAAAGGCATCGTCCCCTTCATCCATGTCGCCGGGGTCGCCGCTAGGACTGCACGATCCGCGAGACCATCTGCAGCCTTCACGACCGCGCTCAAGTCGTTCCTTCTTCCCGCAGCGTTCAGGTACACGGCGGCAAGAAACAGCTCCATCGCGTGGTAACCCCGGGCCGATCGGGCATTCGAAAGGGATTCCGCAGCGGCATGGAAATTTTCGCCCGCACCCTGCCAATCGTCATGCCAAGCACATTCGACAGCCAAAACTTCATAGGAGGCCGATACCTCGAGCGCGACGGCCGCATCAGGCTGCCGTCTCACGACCTCGCTCCGATACTCACTCAGGATCGGTTCGGCCTCCGTCAACCATGCCTCTCCCTGTTCGAGAAACACGCGCACGTTCTCGATGAGCTCGTCCGCCGCGGTTTCTGATTGCTCCAGTCCAAATCGAACCTCGGCCTGCAGGTCCTCGTCCAGCGCTGACTGGACTTCCGGACGCGAGAGGTAGGTTGTTGTGTCCGGGTCGGCCACAATGACCACTGCCCAGTCCTCAGGCCCGCGCGTGCACCGACCTGTGCCCTGGACCACTCTGCTTCGAACGCGTTCGTCAATAGCAGCGGATGCCCGCGCTCTCGAGGCAAGGAAACGCTCCTGAAGGTGGGTCGCATTGGGATGCCCGTAGAGAACTACAGCTCGGCATGCGCTTCCCGGTAGGTCGATACCGTCATACCGGTTCGCGAGGATACATAGCGAATTCGAGGATGCTGCGAACGCATCAAAGGAATCTTCCACGTCTGAGCGATGGAAGACTGCCCAATTCGCGGGGACGAGCGCCGCCTCGGCGTGGCTTACCGCGAAGTCGCTGGGAGTGATGACGATCGCCTTACCAGCCAGCTCGATTAGTGTGCGCGACAGCGCTTCCGGGTCGGCTCCCTGGACCATTTGGGGGAACACTACGAAGCGCCGTCCCGATTTTGGCCGCCCAGCTGACTCAGGCAGCGAAAGCCGCTTGATGGCAGGGCGACCAAAGGCACGTTCCAGCTCGCCGCCCGATCCAAGCGTTGCGGAGAGATAAATGCGTTGGGCTGCCTGGGAGAACGTGGAATTTTCGAAGGTGGGCGGCACTAAGGGACGAATACTGATCTCGTCCCAGGTGATATACACCGAGCATGCGGACAGGTGGCCCCTCAATGCTCCATACCGAAACGACTGTTCCCTCCACGCTTTGTCGTCTCTCAAGCCGAGCTTGCTCAACGCAGCGTCTAATGGGCCCAGCCAGTCGTCGTTCAGCACGGGGAAGACAACATCTACCGACCGTCGCGTGCCGGCACTCGGCGTGTTCATGATGAGCTCCTTGTTGAGCCCTTCCCTCAGAGCCTCAATCAGATCCTCATAGATTTCCGCATGCTTACCGCGATCGACGTTGACCGTGTATGCAGCCGTGACGTACTGCTCCCCCGCGTGGGCATCGTCGAAGATGATCAGGTCAGGGTTGGTGATCTTGGGATTGACGTTGAAGATCGAGCTGTACGTGACGACTGCTGTCGCTCGACCGCTCTCGAATTTGACCTTATCGGCCGTGTCCCAGTACTTGGCGGAGCCTGAAAGATCGACGACGGGTATGCCCTGACGTTTGGCGGCCGACACCACCTGACGCACGAGTTGAACCGTGGGGCAGGCAAACACGGTTCGCCCCTTCTTGGAACGGCGACGCCAATCCGCGATCAAGAGACCTGGGAGCGTTTTCCCCGTTCCAGTCGGCAGCTCTATCGCTAGATCGCGCGACGTAGAAAAGTTCTGTGCGTAGTCACGCAAGATGTCCGCCTGATGAGACCACAAGCTCGCAACGCTCTTGCCGGTCCGAGGGAGAAGCTGAAAGAGCTGCTCCGGGGTAGCTGCCGTCAGTTCTGGCGCCGATCGTTGCTTGAATGCCAAGAGTCCTCCGGGATCAGTGGCAACTTCACCACGGATCGAGTAAACCACCTCGACCAGCCATTCAAGGGACGCCCCGGGACGTGTGGCGAGACGAGAACATGGCTCAGCAGCCACGTCCTCGGGCGCGTTCGGCACGCTTTGAATCGATATCCACCAGCCCGGCAACGTCGCTCTCCGGCCGCACGGAAGGCACTAGAGCCGATTCGACGGCAGCTACCTGCTCCTCAGTAAGCCAATGATCGGATTCTCCGTAGATCCCGTCATACTCGATTGGGGGCATGCTGGCAGGGTACGACGCCTCCCCCATTTCTTACAGACGTCGATGCTTTCGCTGGTAACGTCGGGCCAACTCCTCTCGACGGGAGACTTGGCCTCGTCTGGCACGAGGTGGCCGACCCGGAAGAGCGACCGCCAACCCCTGTACGCATTGGCTGTTCAAGCGGACAACGAGAACATGCTCGAAATCCTCTGCCTAACCGTGACTCTGAGAAATGTGCTGCGAAACGACATCGGCGGTACGCAAGTTCGCGAGAAGCACGTTACCGAGCGAGCGCTTCCCACGAGACCGGAATCCCAGCATCGCTAAGCTCGCGCGCCACATTGAGTCGCCACCCCCCCGCGGAGTCGATTGGGATATAGACAAGACCCGTAACGTCACCAGGCTCCTCGACTCCCTCCTCATAGAGAACAGCTACTCGCCGCCTACCAAGAGCGCCAAAAAAGAAGCCCATCTCAAAGATCACATTTTGGCGCCCACGCGGGCGGTCCGCGTCCGCATCCTTGGCGCGCCCCAGATCATCAGCCGTAAGGAGCACGACGGCATATCCAGTTGTCGCCGCGTTGTTTTCGAATTTCTCGATTAGCGAGCGTCCATTGTTTGCCTGCTCATGCAAGATCACCGGCTCGTGACCAGTTAGGGAGACGAGAAATCGCGCCAACTCATGCTTCAACGCGCCGTTGTGGCCATGGACGATAAAGACTCGTCCATCACGCGCAGCCTCAGCACTTTGCTCCGGAGTCTCAGTGGTTGTGATGACATTCTCAATTTCAACTGCGAGCTCTATATCTTCATCCGCAAGTTCAGCCTCAAGAATCCCCGCCTCAAGGATGGAAATGACTTCTCGAACTCCCTGGGGTTGATAGCCGCTAATGTCCATTCCCTCGTAATAGAAATCTGGGCTGTAGCTGACCCCAGCGAACTTCTTGTGCATCGCGCTATCAGCACCGAAAACGCTCCGCAAAACGACTTCAGTTCGGTTGAGCCAACCGTCAAAATCTCGAGGCGTCCCGAGGTTCCCATCATCAATTTGGTTGGTAAGGAGCTCGATCTTCCGGCGGAGGTTCATGTCCTGAGACTAATGCGTCGCACAGCGTCCTTTCGGCAAGGAGCACGCCCCTCGGCCAACCGCGTTCCTTGGTTCAAGCGAGCGTCGCGTAACCCATGTGTTTCAAGACACAGGGGATATAGGACACTCTGTGTGTAGGAAACACAGTCGAGCGGATGCTGACACAGCATCCGTTAGAGCCAGGCGCTTCACAGGGGGAGATATGAAATTAGACGCGGTCATAGTGAAGAATTTCCGGGGGTACGCACGTGGCCACCCACATTAGGTGGCAACGTTCGGTGAGGCTCGAATCAGCGAGGAGCTCCAGCTCGGCGTCGTCCAAGACGCTGAGCCGCTGAATCGTCTCCCGAGTCACGCGCACGGTCGATGAGGTAGTGCGCGCCTGAAGGAGGTTTCCCTCGATGGCGACCTGCCGTACTCTACCCCAGTCGCGCTCACGCAAGTACACCGACGCGACCTGGTCAGCCTCACGAACCAGGAGTCCCCCACTAGTGAAGGACAGCGCGTAACGACCATGCGCGTCGGTACTTATCGCCAACTGGTGTCTTCTTCCGGGTTTAGGGCAGTCGATCAGGCTATAGCGAACCACCGACATCCATGACGGTGGCAGTCTGGGGCGTGGCGGTTCAGTCAGGTTCAGAACTTCCTGACGCTGCTGCACCGCCACTGCGGACCCACTTGTCCACCTCGCTGGCCTGAAACTTCCACAGACGGCTGATCTTGTGGGCGGGCATGTTTTTCTCGGCGATCCAGGTGTAGACGGTGTCTTTGGTGACCCCAAGGTGGGCGGCGATGTCGTCTGCGGACAGCCAAGGCTCGGTCACAAAGGCCCTCCATCTGCGTAGCGGACCCGAGTAGGTCAGCGTTCCCGATGATACTGGAGTGGACCGGGTTTAGTAGGGGAAGACTGGGCGTGGCCGGGTATTCTTGCTGGTATCGGTGCGAACGAGTCAACTAGCATCGGTCTACTTGCCTGCATGGTGCGAGTTCAGACACGTGCACCAATACGACCTACCCTGAGATCCCGGCTGGCTTCGCTGTCGCGGCCAGCGAAGCCAGCCACGCAGAGACGACTGCCCTCCAACGCTCGCGATCCGAGTTCCAGCCCATCGTGTGATCAGCGCCGAATGTCTCAAGGTCGACGATGTCGGGACGAAGCATCCTGAGGCGGGTCGAAGCCTCGAACGGCGACGACGTGTCGAGGTTGCCGTGGAGAATCAGCATCGGCACCGTCAGCTCTCCGGCGCGGGCAATCCAGTCGAAACTGCGCAAACCAACGGGGCCGGCGAGACCGGTCATTCGAACTAGCGGCAGCAAATTGAGCCACGGCACAGCGAGTGCGCCACTCCATGCAGGCAGGCCCGACCGTGCGCAGTTGGCTTCTATCGTCGAGACCCAGTCGAGGACAGGCGACTCAAGCACGAGCCCCACAACGATGCCGCGGAGCTCGTGCTCGGCGGCAAGCTGTAGTGCAATGGCTGCACCCATCGACCATCCAAAGAGGATGACGTTGCGGGCGCCGTTGTCGCGAGCGAAGGACAAGGCCGCTCGTACGTCATCTACCTCGGCAGCACCGAGTTCGGATCTACCAGTACCCGCTATTGGTCCCTCCCCGTCGTTCCGATACGTCACAACGAGCGACGTCAACCCGGCGTCCGAGGCAACTTGAACTCCACGAAGCGTCCCGGCGCGCGGACTACCGAGACCGTGGATATGGATTGCCCACGTGGTCGTCGGGTCGCCTTGAGGATTGATGAGCCAGGCGGGTGCCGGGCCCACATCCGTCAGGACATCGACATCCGTGGCCTCCTGGTCGGCATCCTCCGGGCTTGCGAAGAGGATGCCGCTCCAAGATGCTCGCTCGCCGGCAGCCAAGCCTTTCCCCGTCTCCCCCAGCACCTCGCGGCCGACGAGTCCCGGCCCGCGGTCCTCGACGTCGTGCGACAGCCGGACCCAGCCACCGTTCTCGAGGATGAGGCAGTAGAGGCCGGGCGCTGCAGTGGCCGACGTGCGATCGAGGATGACGATGGGCCGCTCCCCCGAGTCGTCCACGCCTCGAATGGTGAGGTCGTAGCTTCGCCCGCTTGCGGGGGCGGTCAGGCGCCTCGCGATCATCAGTCCGAGCCCTCCGAGTGCTATTCCAGCGGCGGCAGCCCCTCCAGCAACCGCCCAACCGGCTCTCATCGCTGCTGCCCTTCTCTTTCTGCTGCCGGTGCAGCGACAGGTGTTGAATCGGACGAACCGGCTCCGAGCAGGTGACGTTCGGCGCGCTCCACGAGTTCCCTGTCCTGGTCGTCGACCTCAAACGCAACCCGCGCGTCTATCATCGCGTCGCGGATCTCGACGACCTGGCGATGGAGAAGTGTCTCGGGCTTGTCAGCGTGGAACGGAACGTGTTCGTTGTGGCTGATCCCCGGCCGAACCCTCGTTGCTTCGGCCCAGATCGGCCCGAGCTCTTTGATGAGCATCCGGGTCTGCCTTTCACGAGCGCGCGCCTGCAGAGCACGGGAGGCAGGCTGGCCGGCGAACCCGAGGCAGAGGAAGAAGATCGTCAGCAGAAGCATTGGTCCATACGCGACTGAGATGGCCGCCATCAACTCCAGCTTGGTGGCCACATGGGCGACATCCATTGTGATGACGACAACGCTGAGAACGACCCCAAAGATGCTTCCGACAAGCAGAGAAGCAGCGGGTAGCCGCTCTACGCCCCTGCTGCTTCGGAGCTGCCGCGCAGCGAGTGCTGCCATAGCGGTCAGGACGATTCCACAGTATGAGAATTGGATCATCGAGTAGGCGGCGGCCGCTGGTTGCGCACCGAGGTCAAGCATGAAGTTGGTCGTGGTGCCGCCACGATCGATGAAGAGAAACGCAATGACCGCAGCGATGAGTGCGGTCACGAGTACGAACCGGCTGAGCACGAGCCGGACGGCCCACGGTTGATGCTCGGAGGCTTTCATCACGGCCCGGCCAAGGAAAAAGACGCCGAACATCAACGCAACATCCGCTATGAGAGTAACCGCGTTGACGCCGCTCGCGAGCCCGTCGAGCAGCCGATAGACCGGGTCGTTATTCAGCGTCATCGCGATGGCGATCGTCAGTGCGGCGTAGGTGATGTTGCGCTCGGCACGTGCTGTCGCCGATAGACGTCATTCCGGATTTCGTCCCTGTTCTCGGCTACGCGGACGACGCCATCGTTGTCGCGATCGCTCTTCGATTCGCGACTCGTCGGGCAGGCAGCGATGCGGTCCAACGGCACTGGCCAGGAACGCCCGACGGGCTAACGGCCGTTCTCCGTCTGGCCGGTTTGAAATCCTCCACGTAACGCGCGTATTCGCTCGAGGGTCCGCACCCGTCGGGCAAGCACGGGTGCACTCCCATGATCGGTACTGCTCAACGGCTCCGGTGCGTCTGTCACGGAATCGATCCTCTGTGGGCGACCGTTGGGCGTTCCCCCGCGAGTCAGATCGAATTCGGACTCACAGGGAGGAGTGCAGTTCTGCGGCTCGCCGGAAGGTCCACCGCCACACTGGTGGCTGCGATCGACCGTAGGCTCCGACGAAGCACGGACCGATATCGGCAACCGCAGCGAATCCTTCGGGAACGCGGAGTACGAGCAGAGCAAAGACTCGATCGTCAACATCCAGCCGATCCAGAGACCACACTTCCCGGTTGAGAACTTGATCGCCGAGTTCGGCTGCGCGGCCCATAGCCTCCTCGACGACAGCGATCGACTCGGACCCAGGTACTTCCGGCGGGATCGCCGACAGAAACAAGTCCATCACCGCCGTTCGGGCAGCACCTTGAATACTGCCATCCAGAGAGACACCGACCCCGTGCCCCATCGTCCGCATCCCCTCACGGTGCATAGTGCGAATGAAGTATTCGAGGTTGGGACTCGGTCGAACCGCCACGGTAGTCTCGAGCCATTCCCCGGTAGGACCGCCCCAGGCAACGACCTCGAGGTCGTCATCGTCCGTCCCACGGGGCACAAGAGCCGTAGGGCTTCTCTTAGGTGTCGTCACCTTCACAGGCTTGTCCCGTGACAGCGAACTTGTCAACAGCCTCGGGCATTCCGGAGAAACAGGACGGCGTTGTGGGCAAGCCAGCCCGCACAGGGTTCCCCTTGCGGGCACAACGATCCGTGCGGCTTCGCACGCGGCACCGCAATAAAAACTGGCTCCGCCTTCCTACAGTTTCAAGGGCAAGCTGGTGGCTGCTGCGCACCTTCAGCACGAGGGCAAACCCTTTCTCGCTACGGCAAAGGAGCACACGATGAACATGACGATCGACGCCACCATGGGGGGCGCCATCCTCACGATCGACCAGGCGGCGGCCTACCTCTCGATCCCGAAGGCGACCCTGTACACCTGGCGGACTCGACGAACGGGATTTGGCCCGCCAGCGGTGAAGCTTGGCGGATGCTTACGCTACCGTCGCTCTGACCTGGACGCCTGGGTCGCCGATCATGTCGAGAGCTTCGACGACCTCCCTGGCGGCCGCGACGACGGAGCAGCAGCGGGTGTCTCCCTGTCCCGTGCTAGTCGGCCGCGCTGACAGGGCGACAAGATGGGACGCGGACGCCCACCGACATCCTTGGGCACCTGGGGCACGATCCGAACGACGCGAGTTCGCGAGGGTGTCTACCGCGCACGCACCCGGATCCGAGACAAGGACGGCGTGGCCCGAGAAGTCACAGCCACCGGCACGACCGTCGCGGCCGCGGAACGTGCCCTGCGCGAGAAACTGGTGGACCGCGCAACACCGACGCAACAGGCGATCACTGCCCCACGACGATCGCCACGCTCGCCACGCTGTGGCTCAAGTACCTGCGCGATGAGGGCCGCATCGAGGGCACAACGATCAACGAGTACGAACGTGTACTCACCAAGGTCGTGATACCCGAATTCGGCGGACTGCGCCTTCGGGAAGTGACAACAAGTCGACTGGATCTGTTTCTGGTCCAGCTCCGGGCGACCAGCATCAGCCGTCAGCGCAAGACAAAGGTGGTGTTGGGCGCGATGCTGGGTTTGGCGGTTCGCCACGACGCGCTCGCCGTGAACCCCGTCCAGCAGACTTCACGTATTCACCGCGAGAGGTCTGAGCCCCGGTCGTTGAGCCTCGAGGACCTCAGCGCGGTGCGCAAAGCGCTCGGTGCGTGGACGACTGAGCGACGGCCTGGACCAAAGGCGTCCGGCGACATGGCCGACATCATCGACCTCATGCTTGCGACTGGAGCGCGGATCGGCGAGATCCTCGCCCTGCGCTGGGAGGACATTGCCCTCGATGCCCTACGGCCCAACCTCACCATCAACGGCACGATCAAGACGGAGCCGGGCAAAGGCACATACCGAAAGGCCCGCCCGAAGTCGGACTCCAGCGTGAGAACAGTTGCGCTCCCGGACTTTGCCATCATCATGCTCAAGCGCCGGCATACGGCATCGCCCGTGAACCCGATCGACGCGGTGTTCTCGACACGGAACGGCACTTGGCAGCAGGTCAACAACGTCGAGCGGCGCTGGCGGCAGATCCGTCAGGACACCGGACTCGACTGGGTCACGCCCCACACGTTCCGAAAGACCGTGGCCACTCTCATCTCCGAACGTGTCAACGCCGAGACCGCCGCCCACCAGCTCGGCCACTCCTCCCCCGCGATCACCCGCGAGTTCTACATTTCCAAACCGGCGATCGCCGCCGACGTTGCGCGCATTCTCGAGGACCTGGCTAGAGCCAATCCGGCAGCCACCGCGAATACTTCGCGAATAAGTAGGGAATAGCGGCTACGGGTTCAAATGCCAAACCGGCCCTGACCTCACGTTTCCGCAGATCAGAGCCGGTTCAATTGGTCGGGCTGACAGGATTTGAACCTGCGACCCCTTGACCCCCAGTCAAGTGCGCTACCAAGCTGCGCCACAGCCCGCCGCTCCTGCAACGATTCCAGCGAACAGAACCAGCAGGAGACAACTTGAATATCTTACCGCGTCCCGGGAGCGCTTGCGGACACCATCCGTCGCTTGAGCGCGGAATCTGCGGGCCGGTGTCCTCATGGTGCGCGCCAGCGTTACGCGGGGGGCTGCGCCGCTTCGCGGGTGGCGTGCCACGCGCGAAGCGGCGCACGTACAGCGCGGCGGTGCGACTCTGCGGGCGTAGCGTGAGTGCATGCCAGCAGAGCGCGAAGTCAGGGTCGAAGCCGTCGCATCCGTGCCGTGGGAAGACGTAAGCCAGGTGTTCGGCACCCGCGGCGACCCCGCACGGTGCTGGTGCCAGTACTTCAAGCTGGCGAACCGGGACTTCGAGACCTCCACCGCAAACGCGTGTGCCGGGATGCTGCGGGAGCAGGTGCAGGCCAGCTCGCCCGGACCCGGCGTGATCGCGTATCTCGACGGGGAGCCGGTCGGGTGGTGCGCGGTCGAGCCCAAAATGGCGTATTCGAGACTGCAACGGGCGAAGGTGGTCACGGAGGGCAGTCGGCAGGAGCCCGACGACGCATCCGTGTGGGCGGTGACGTGCTTCGTGGTGCGGGTCGGGTATCGGCGGCGCGGGGTGGCGGCGGCGCTGCTGCGCGGGGCGGTCGCGCAGGCCCGCGGCGGCGGGGCCAGGGTGGTGGAGGGGTACCAGGTGGATGTGGCGCTGCGCCCGAAGGCGCCGTCGGCGGAGTTGTACCACGGCACCATGTCGCTGTTCGCTGCGGCCGGGTTCGTGGAGGTGGCGCGGGTGCGGACAGACCGGGTCGTGATGGAGCTGATGGTGTAGACAACCGACAAGGCCCCGGCCGGGAGATGCAACATCTCCCGGCCGGGGCCTTTTGTCGTGCAGCGTGCAGCGTGCCGAGCGCTGAGCGTTCAGCGCAAACCGGCTAGCGCTTGCGCTTCTCGCGCACGCGCATGCTGATGTTGATCGGGCTTCCCTCGAAGCCGTAGACCTCGCGCAGGCGACGCTGGATGTAGCGTCGGTAGCCCGGGTCGAGGAACCCGGTGGTGAAGATGACGAAGGTCGGCGGGCGGCTGGACGCCTGGGTGCCGAACAGGATGCGAGGCTGCTTGCCGCTGCGCACGGGGTGCGGGTGCGACGCGGCCAGCTCGGCGAGGAACGCGTTGAACTTTCCCGTGGCGATGCGGGTGTCCCAGGCCTCGAGAGCGGTCTCGAGGGCCGGAACGAGCTTCTCCATGTGGCGGCCGGTCTTGGCCGAGATGTTCACCCGCGGAGCCCAGGACACGTGTGCCAGGTCCTGCTCGATTTCACGTTCCAGGTAGCGGCGACGGTCGTCGTCGATCTGGTCCCACTTGTTGAAGGCCAGCACGAGGGCGCGACCGGATTCGAGCACCAGGTCGATCACGCGCACGTCCTGCTCGCTGATCACCTCGGTCACGTCGATCAGAACCACGGCCACCTCGGCCTTTTCGAGGGCGGCGCTGGTGCGCAGCGAGGCGTAGAAGTCGGCGCCCTGGGAGAGGTGTACGCGACGACGGATGCCGGCCGTGTCGACAAAGCGCCACACCCTGCCGCCGAGCTCAACCTGCTCGTCGACGGGGTCGCGCGTGGTGCCGGCGAGCTCGTTGACAACAACGCGCTCCTCGCCGACGACCTTGTTCAGCAGGCTCGACTTGCCCACGTTCGGTCGGCCGAGGATCGCGACGCGGCGCGGTCCGCCGACTTCCTGCTTGGCGACGGCGGAGATCTCGGGGAGTTCCTCGAGGATCGCGTCGAGGAGGTCGGCGACGCCGCGGCCGTGCAGGGCCGAGACAGGCCACGGCTGGCCGAGGCCGAGCGCCCAAAGGCTCGCGGCCTCCGGCTCCTGGCGGATGTCGTCGACCTTGTTGGCGACGAGGAAGACGGGCTTGCCGGCCTTGCGCAGCAGGCGCACGACGGCCTCGTCGGTGGAGGTCGGCCCCACGTTGGCGTCGACGACGAACATGACAACGTCGCAGAGTTCGATGGCGAGTTCGGCCTGGGCGGCGACCGAGGCGTCGATGCCCTTGGCGTCGGGCTCCCAGCCGCCGGTGTCGACGAGGCTGAAGCGGCGTTCGTGCCATTCGCCCTTGTAGGTGACGCGGTCGCGGGTCACGCCGGGGGTGTCCTCCACGACGGCCTCGCGGCGGCCGAGGATGCGGTTCACGAGCGCTGACTTGCCCACGTTCGGGCGGCCGACGATGGCGATGACCGGCAGGGCCGGCAGGTACTGGATGGCGTCGGGGTCTTCCGTCACCGTGTCGAGAACGTCGAAGTCCTCGTCATCGAGGTCGTACTCGTTGAGTCCCGTGCGGAGCGCGGCGGCGCGTTGCGTCACCAGGTCGTCGTCGAGGTCGTCCAAGCGCGTCACCAGTTCGGTGTCGAGGTCGGGGATCGTGTCGTCGAAGTCGTTGTTGTTGGTCATGCGATGGCCTCGCGGTAGGTATTGATGACGTCGAGGACCGCGTCAATGGTCTGTTCGAAGTCGAGATGGGTGGAGTCGACGGTGGTCACTCCGTCTGCGGCGCTCATGAATTCGACTACCTGTGAGTCAGCGCGATCCCTCGATCGCAACTGTTCTGCCACGGTTTCAGCCGACTGGGTCGATATTTCCGCAGAGCGCCTAGTCATTCTAGCCTCCTCGGAAGCCGTGAGCAGTATGCGGATCTCTGCGGTGGGGGCGACCACGGTGGTGATGTCCCGGCCCTCGATCACGATTCCGGTGCGCTTGGAGCTTGCCGCGATGGCGCGGAACAGCTCCGTCAGGTGCGTGCGCACCTCCGGGATGCGGGCCAGGGAGCTGACGATGGCGGAGACGGCGGGGTCGCGGATCGCGTCGGTGACATCCGCCTGGCCGACCCGAACGACGTGCTCGTCGGGGGCGATACCGATGGTGTAGTCGAAGTCGCCCAGGGCGGCCACGACGGCGTCGGTGTTCTCCGGGTCGATGCCCCGGTCGCTGACGAACCAGGCGAAGGCCCGGTAGGCGGCGCCCGTGTCGAGGTAGTCGAAGCCGATGCGCCTGGCGGCGGCGCGGCTGACGCTGGACTTGCCGCTGCCGGCCGGCCCGTCGATGGCGACGATGTGGGGGCTTGAGTGACGACCCATGATTAACCAGCAATCCGCCAGCCGCGGGCGGCCAGCTCTTCGGTGAGGCGACCAACGGCCTCAGGGAGAACAGAAATTTCGGCCAGGCCCAGTTGGGCGCCCGGTGAGTGCTCGAGGCGGAGGTCTTCGAGGTTGACCCCGACCTCGCCGACCTCGTTGAGGAGTCGGGCCAGCTGCCCGGGGGTGTCGTCGACCATCACGCTCAGCGACACGAAACGGCGGTCCTGGCCGTGCTTGCCGGGCAGGCGGGCCACCCCGGCGTTACCGCCGGCGAGTTCCTCGGCCACCTTGCGGCGCGCGCCCGGTGCGGCCGGGGCTTCCAAGGCGTCGATGAAGCGGTCGAGGTCGTTGCGGTAGGCCAGCAGGATGTCCCGCACGGGTTCGGCGTTCGCGCCGAGGATCTGCACCCACAGCTCGGGGTCGCTGGCCGCGACGCGGGTCACGTCGCGCAGACCCTGGCCGGCGAGATTGAGGGCCGAGCCGGCGGCATCCGTCAACCGGCGAGCCATGATCGTGGAGACGACCTGCGGCACGTGGGAGATCAGCGCCACGGCACGGTCGTGCTCCTCGGGGCTCATCTCGACCAGGATCGCGCCGAGGTCGAGGATCAGGTCGTCGATCGCGGTGGCCTGCTGGTAGCTGATCGCGTCGTGCGCGGCCACCACCCAGGGGCGCCCGACGAAGAGGTCGGCGCGGCCGGCGAGGGGTCCCCCGCGTTCGCGGCCGGCCATCGGGTGACCGCCGATGTAGCGGGACACGTCGGCGCCCAGCTCGCGCAACTCCTGCAGCGGGGCGAGCTTGACGCTCGCGACATCCGTCACGATCGCCCGCGGGTAGGCGGCCAGCTCACGCGCGACGATCTCGGCCGTCACGTCGGGCGGCACGCAGACCACGATCAGTTGCGGCAGGTCGCCGGCCGTGGCGGCGCGGCCGGCGCCGTAGTCGACGGCGATGCTGAGGTTGGTCGGCGACGCGTCGGCGAGGATGACGTCGATGCCGCGCGCGCGGAGGCCCAGGCCGATGCTGGTGCCGAGCAGGCCGGCGCCCACGACGCGCACGGGCCCGATCAGGCGAGATTCAACCACTGGAACTCCTGACCAGGGCCTAGATCTTGGTTTCGGCCCGCGACACGGTGAGCAGCTGCCCGAGTTCGACCTTGGTCAGGTCGCGCACGGCGCCCACCCGGAGCGTGCCGAGGTGCAGCGGGCCGAACTGGCGGCGCACGAGGTCGACGACGGGGTGGCCAACGGACTCCATCATGCGGCGCACGATACGATTGCGGCCGGAGTGCAGGGTGAGCTCGACCAGGCTGAAGCCGTCACCGGGAGGGCTGGTCAGGATGCGCGCCTTGTCGGCGGAGATGGGCCCGTCGTCGAGTTCGATGCCGCTCTGCAGCAGCTGGATGGTCTGCGCCGACACGCGGCCCTCGACCTTGGCGATGTAGGTCTTCAAGACCCCGAACGACGGATGCGCGAGCACGTGCGCGAGATCGCCGTCGTTGGTCAGGATCAGCAGGCCGCTCGTCATCGCGTCGAGGCGGCCCACGTTGAACAGGCGCTCGTCGAATTGGTCGGTGAACTCGCGCAAGTCGGGGCGTCCACTCTCGTCCTGCATCGACGAGACCACGCCGACGGGCTTGTTCAGCATCACGTAGCGGCGGCTGGTGTCCAGCTGCACGGCGACGTTGTCGACCATGATCAGGTCGGAGTCGGGGTGGATCCGGCGGCCCAGTTCGGTGACGACCTTGCCGTTCACGCGCACGCGGCCGGCGGCGATCATCTCCTCGGAGACTCGGCGGGAGGCGACGCCGGCGGAGGCCATGACCTTCTGCAGGCGCACGCCGTCGGCGGCGGCCTCGGGGTTGGTGGGTGTCCCCTGAATCCCCTGATTGTCGTTAGTCATGGCAGTTCCTCAAATCCGTTCGCGCCGTCATTGAGCAACGGCGATAGGTAGGGCAACTCGTCGAGCGAGTTGATTCCGAGCTGGGCTAGCAGAAGGTCTGTGGTGCCGTAATTGATCGCACCGGTCTCACTGTCGGTGAACGCTTCGGTGATCAGACCGCGGCCGAGCAGCGTGCGCACGACCGAATCCACATTAACGGCACGAATCGAGGCTACAGCCCCGCGGCTGATCGGTTGCTTGTAGGCGATCACGGCGAGGGTCTCCAGGGCCGCCTGCGACAGCCGGCTCGGGTTCTGGGTGACCACGAAGTCGGCCACAGTCACATCGTGCTCGGGCCGCACGTAGATGCGCCAGCCGCCGGCCACCTCGCGCAGCTCGAAGCCGCGGCGCACGGTGCCGGCGAGGCCGTCGAAGTCGGCCACGAGCCGGGCGACGGATGCCCGCACCTCCTCCAGCGTGCCATCGACCGCCGCGGCGAGCTGCAGCAGCCCCTGCGGTTCGTCGGCGACCATCAGGATGGCCTCGAGGGTGCGCTCGAGCGGAGGTTCTGTGTTCATAGTCGTGTCACTGCTCATAGTCGTGTCACTGCTCATAGTCGTGTCACTGCTCATAGTCGGCTCCGAGGTTGGCGAGGGTGTCGTCGGTCCAGGTCTCGGCACTCCAGTGCAGGCTGAGGTCGCCGAGCGGCACGAGCTGGTCGAAAGAGATGGCGTCGAGGCGGTACAACTCGAGCACGGCCAGGAAACGGGCGATCACGACGCCCTTCACCTCGGCGCCCACGATCAGCTCGCGGAACGTGAGCGTGTCGGCGGCGCGCAGCATCCGTACCACGTAGGCCGCCTGTTCACGAATGCTGACCAGCGGCGCGTGCAGGTGGTCGAGCCCCACGCCGGGCAGAACCCGCGGGGTGAGTGCGAGGGCGGCCAGGGCGGCGAAGTCGCCGAGGGAGAGAGTCCAGACCAGCTCGGGGGTCTGGCGACGGAATTTCTCCTCCAGCCGCACCGCCCGCACGTGCCGGGTGGACTCGGCGTCGAGCCGGCCCTGGAACCAGGCGCTCGCGCTCTTGAAGGCCCGGTACTGCAGCAGCCGGGCGAACAGGAGGTCGCGGGCCTCGAGCAGGGCCACGTCTTCGGCGTCGACAAGCTCACCCTGCGGCAGCAGCCCGACGACCTTGAGGTCGAGAAGGGTGGCCGCGACCACCAGGAACTCGGTGGCCTGGTCGAGCTCTTCGTCCTGGTCGAGGCCGCGCAGGTAGGCGATGAACTCGTCCGTGACCCGGCTCAGGGAGATCTCGGTGATGTCGAGTTCGTGCTTGCCGATCAGGGACAGGAGCAGGTCGAACGGACCCTCGAAGTTGCCGAGGGCGACCGAAAACGACTTCGGTGCGGCCGCGTCAGGCGACGGCGCCACGCTGGATCAGTTCCCGCGCCGCCTGCTTGTAGGCCTTGGCGGCCGCGTGCTCGGGTGCGAATTCGGTGATCGGGACGCCGGCGACGCTCGCGTCGGGGAACTTGACCGTGCGGCCGATGACCGTCTCGAGCACACTGTCGCCGAACGCGTCGACGACCCTCTCGAGCACCTCGCGGGAGTGCAGGGTGCGGGAGTCGAACATGGTCGCCAGGATGCCGTCGAGTTCGATGGCCGGGTTGAGCCGGTCCCGCACCTTGTCGATGGTCTCGATCAGGAGCGCCACACCGCGGAGGGCGAAAAACTCGCACTCGAGCGGGATGAGTACGCCGTGGCTGGCCGTGAGCGCGTTGACGGTAAGGATGCCCAGCGATGGCTGGCAGTCGATCAGGATGACGTCGTAGTCGCCGGAGATCTTGCGCAGCACTCGGGCCAGGATCTGTTCGCGGGCGACCTCGTTGACGAGGTGCACCTCCGCGGCGGACAGGTCGATGTTGGCCGGGATGATGTCGAGGTTGTGCACCGACGTCTTCTGGATGGCGTCGTGCGGGCTGACCGAGCCGCTCAGCAGAAGGTCATAGATGGTGGTGACGTCGTGGGTGGGCACACCGAGACCGGCGGAGAGGGCGCCTTGCGGGTCGAAGTCGATGGCGAGCACGCGGCGGCCGTAGCCGGCGAGGGCGGCCCCCAGGTTGATGGTGGTCGTCGTCTTGCCGACGCCGCCCTTCTGGTTGCACAGCGAAATGATGCGCGCCGGGCCATGACTGGGCAGAACCGCGGGTTCGTCGAAGTCGCGCTTGGGTCGGCCCGTCGCACCGACCGGTACCTCGTCTAAACCGGAAAGTCGTGTCCGGTCATCCTGCTTGCGCGCCACTGAGATGTCCTCGATCCGTCTTACACCTGTCACTGTCTCCACTGTAGCGATCGGATCGGGCATGTTGCGGCACGGATCGCCGAAAACCGCAGGTCTGCCGCGCGAATCCGGCGTTTCCGGGTGCCTGGGCGGTCTCAAATCTTGGGAGCAGGGTCGGTCACAGCCTCGTGCGTTAAGATTTCCGAGTGCCTCAGCTACTCACTCCCCTCCGTATCGCGCTCGTTTGCCTGCACACCTCCCCGGGCGCCGAGCCCGGCTCGGGCGACGCGGGCGGAATGAACGTGGTCGTGCGGCACCAGGCGGAGGCTCTGGCATCCGCCGGCCACCACGTCGAGATCCTCACCCGCCGCTCCTCCCCCGGGTCGGAGACCGCGCAACTGAGCCCGGGCGTGACGCTCCGCTTCCTCGACGCCGGACCGGCCCGTCCCGTGCCGAAGGGCGACCACGAGGGGTTCATCGACGCGTTCCGCGTGCAGATGGATGCGCTCGGTCCGTACGACGTCATCCACTCGCACCATTGGTTCTCGGGCATGGCGGCGCTGCCGCTCGCACGCCGCCGGGGCACCCCGCACGTGCAGAGCTTCCACAGCATCGCCGCCGACGCGTCGACGCCGCTGTCGGCGGGCGAGCGCCCCGAGTCCCCCGGGCGTATGGCCGGCGAGGCCTGGCTGGCGCAGGAGTCGGATGCCCTGGTCGCCATCAGCGAGGCCGAGGCCGACACCATCGTGCAGCGGCTCGGCGGTGCGCCCGAGCGCATCTCGATCGTGCTGCCGGGGGTGGACGGCATTCTGTTCCGGCCCACGGACATCCGGAATGTCGGTGCCGCCGGGGCTGGGGCTGCCGAGCTTTCTGGACCGATCGACATCCGCGGGTACGCGGTCGTCGCAGGGCGCCTGCAGCCGCTGAAGGGCCTCGACCTCGCGATCGAGGCGATCGCCGCCGTGCCGGAGCCGATCCGGCCCGAACTCGTGATCGCCGGCGACGCGTCGGCCGACTACGACGGCTATATCGACGAGCTTCGGTCCCTCGCGGCCCGGCACGGAATCGAGCGCAATGTGCGTTTCGTGGGTCCGCAGTCCCGCGTGGACCTGGCTCTGCTGCTGAGCGGCGCTCGGGTCGTTCTCGTACCCTCGCACAGCGAAACGTATGGGCTCGTGGCGCTGGAAGCGGCCGCGAGCGGTGTTCCCGTCGTCGCCGCGGCGGCCGGCGGACTGCGCGAGGCGGTGCTCGACGGCGACACCGGCGTGGTGCTGGACTCGCGCGACCCGAAGGTCTGGGCCGGCGCGCTCACGCAGATTCTCTCGAACCCCGCGTTCGCCCGGCGTCTGTCGCTCGCCGCGCGCGAGCGGGCCGAGCACCTGGACTGGCCGCGGTCGGCAGAAGGCCTCGTGACCGTGTACCGGGCGCTCATGCGCCCCGGTGCCGGCGACCGCCGCCCCTCGCTGCTCAGCGCGTGAGTCTGCTGGACGGAGTTCCCAGTGTTCTGTTCGTGCACGCTCATCCCGATG
Organism: Cryobacterium sp. TMT2-15-1; assembly: GCF_004402345.1. Taxonomy (NCBI): domain Bacteria; kingdom Bacillati; phylum Actinomycetota; class Actinomycetes; order Micrococcales; family Microbacteriaceae; genus Cryobacterium; species Cryobacterium sp. TMT2-15-1. The sequence continues at coordinate 48,984 of NZ_SOGD01000044.1, forward strand.
ACGAAACCATTGCGACGGGTGCGCTGATTGCGGAAGTGGTGGCCCGGGGCATCCGGGTGTCGCTGCTGACCGCCACACGCGGCGAGCAGGGCGAGGTCGTGCGCGGGCCGCTGTCGGTGCTCGAGGGCACGGATGAGCTCACCCGGGAACGCGAACGGGAGCTCGCCGGCGCCGCGACGGCCCTCGGCATCGACGGGCGGTTCTGGCTGGGAACGCCGCCCGCGCGCGCCGCGGGCCTTGAGCCGCGCGCGTACCGGGACTCGGGCATGACCTGGATCCGTCCTGGGCTGGCCGGGCCGGCCGACGACATCGACGGCGACGCCCTGGTGCGGGCGCCGCTCGGCGACGTGACCGCGGATGTGGCCGCGCTGATCGGGCAGCTTCGGCCTGCCCTCGTGATCAGCTACGACAACGCTGGCGGGTACGGGCATCCGGATCACGTCCGCATGCACGAGGCGGCGGTTGCCGGTAGTCGTTTGGCGGGGGTCGCGTTTGCCGAGGTGGTGCAGGTGGGGGTGGATGGTGCTCCATCGGGTGCGGGTGCGGCGGGTGCTGCCGATGCTGCGGGTGCTGCGGGTGCTGCCGAGTGGTTCGACCTGTCGGCGCACCTCGCGACGGTCACGGCTGCCCTGCGCTGCCACGCGAGCCAGCTCACCGTCGACGGTGACCACATCGTGCACTCCGGCGGGCAGCGCGAGCCGATCATCACCGTGGTGGGGCTGCGGCTGCTCTGAGGTCGGCCGCACCGACCTGCGCCCGTCTGCGGGGTCTGCGCTGGCTTCCGCTGGTCAGCCGCCGGCCTGGTGTGTGGCCCCTCGTGCATCACTCCTGCAAATCCTGCGGAATAGGCCCGAAAACACGGTGGAACCGGCTCCCGGCAGCCAAATTGCCGGAGTTAGCCAGGGAGGGCGCCGAGACTCCGACGGCTGACGCCGCGGGTGACGGATGCCCCGCGCGGCGGATGCCCCGCGCGGCGAACCCGACCGCAACTGTTGCCGTTCCGGACGATTGTTGCCAGTACGCGGGCAACAGCTGTCCGGAACGGGAACAGTTAGGCGGGGTTGGGCTATTTATCCCGGACCGGCGGGGCCGTCGCAGCCGCGAGCGTGGGCGGCAATCGGCATCCGTCGTCACGTAAGTTCGGAGATAATCGCGACACGCCGCATTCGGTGGCCGCTTGAACGGAATGTCCCGGAAAGCTCAAACGTCAGCGGCGCGCGGCGGCCCCGGCCGCGACTGTTGCCGTTCCGGACGATTGTTGCCAGTACGTGGGCAACAGCTGTCCGGAACGGGAACAGTTAGGCGGGGTTGGGGTCCGGGTGCGGCGAGAGCGGCGAGACCGGCGAGAGCGGCGAGACAGGCGAGACCGGCGGGACCGGCGGGACCGGCGGGACCGGCGAGACCACGGGCGCCGTGCGGGACACCCGCGCCCGCGGATGCGCCGTCGTGTACATGTCGCGCAGGGTATCCGCGGTGACGAGCGTGTAGATCTGGGTGGTGGCCACCGAGGAGTGGCCGAGCAGCTCCTGAACCACGCGCACATCGGCCCCGCCCTCGAGCAGGTGCGTCGCGAAAGAGTGCCGCAGCGTGTGCGGCGAGACGTGCCCCTCGAGGCCGGCGCGTTCGGCCGCGGCCCGGATGATCAACCACGCGTTCTGCCGGCTGAGCCTCCTGCCGCGCAGTCCCAAGAACAGGGCCGGCGTCGCCGGTCCACGGGCGGAGAGCAGCGGTCTCCCCCGCACCAGGAACGTGTCGATGGCCGCGCGCGCGTAACTGCCGACCGGCACGATGCGCTGCTTGTCGCCCTTGCCGGTGAGGCGCACCACCTCGGGATCGAGCACATCGTCCACATTGAGGTTGACCACCTCCGAGACGCGGGCGCCCGTGGCGTAGAGCAGCTCGAGCAGCGCCTTGTCGCGCAGGTTGTGCACCTCGTCGCCGTCGGTCGCCGCGAGCAACAGCGTGACCTGTTCGATCGAAATGGCCTTGGGCAGCCGGGTGCCGAGCTTCGGCGGCTTGGACTCGTGGGCGACATCCGTGTCGACCACGCCCTCCTCGAGCAGAAATCGGTGAAACCCGCGAACGGTCGAGAGGATGCGCGCGATCGACGCCGCGGTCAGCGGCGACTCCTCGCGGGATCCCAAGAACCGCACGTAGTCGGAGATGTGCTGCCGGGTGACGTCGGCGAGTCCGGTCAACCCGACAGCGGCAAGCCACCGGCTGTAGATGGCCAGGTCACGCCGGTAGGCGGACACCGTGTTGGTGCTCAGGCCGCGTTCGATCGCGATGTGCCGCAGATACGAGTCCACGGCCGCCGCGACGACCCCACCGGCAACTCCCGGAGCAGGCGGACCGCCCACACCCGTGACGCCCCGGCCAGCAGGAACACCGGCCGCACCGCTCACACCACCAGTCGAGGCCAACCGGTCACACCGTGTGGTCCCAATTGACCGGATGCCGCGGCCACGGCTCATCCGCCGCCCCGAGAGTGCTCCAGCCACGCGCGCGGGCTGCCTGGGCGGCGAGCACCCCGATCACCAGCGGCGGGTTCTGCACCCGGCGGGCCAGCACGGCATCGACACAGTCATCGAGCGGCACCCAGCGCACCTCGATGTCGGCTTCCTCCTCGGTACGTTCGAAGACCTCCGGAGCCGCGGCGAGGCCGCGCGCCAGGTAGATGCGGATGACCTCGTTGCTGCCGCCGGGCGAGGTGGCGAACTCACCGAGCACATTCCACTCGGTGGCGACGAGGTCGGCCTCCTCGGCCAGCTCGCGCTGGGCTCCGACGAGCGGATGCTCGCCGTCTTCGTCGAGCAACCCGGCCGGCAGCTCCCAATCGCGCGTGCGCACGGGGTGCCGGTACTGCTTGATCAGCAGCACCTGGTTGTGCTCGTCGAGGGCGAGGATCGCCACGGCGCCCGGGTGGTCCAGGTACTCGCGCATGATGCCGGAGCCGTTATAGCCGAAGGTGTCGCGGCGGACATCCCACACCTTGCCGTCGAAGGCGATCTCGGTGGCTGTGACCGGGGCGAATGCGGGCTCGTCCGCCAGCATGGACGGGTCCGAGCCGGTGGAGTTGTCGGCGCTGACCGATCCCTCGGCCACGGCGTCAGACAACTGCCGGGACGTCGAGATCGTCGACGGCGTCGGACGCCTCGACCTCGAACAGGCGGCTGGCCTGCTGGCGGGCCAGGGCCGCGCTGATCAGGCCACGGAACAACGGATGCGCGTGGCTGGGCCGGCTGCGCAGCTCCGGGTGCGCCTGCGTACCGACGTAGAACGGGTGCTCCTCGCGCTTCAGCTCGACGTACTCGACCAGGTGGCGGTCGGGTGAGGTACCCGAGAACCACAGGCCGGCATCCGCGATCTGAGAGCGGAACGCGTTGTTGACCTCGTAGCGGTGGCGGTGACGTTCGGACGCCTCGGAGGCACCGTAGAGCTCGGCCACGATGGATCCCTCGGCCAGGGCGGCCGGGTAGAGGCCCAGGCGCATGGTGCCACCCAGGTCGCCGCCCGCGATGATCTCGACCTGCTCTTCCATGGTCGCGATCACCGGGAACTCGGTGTCCTCGTCGAACTCCGAGGAGGATGCGCCGGTGAGGCCGGCCTTGTTGCGGGCGTATTCGATGACCATGCACTGCAGGCCCAGGCAGAGGCCGAGCACGGGGACGCCGTTCTCGCGGGCGAACTTGAGGGCGCCGAGCTTGCCCTCGATGCCGCGCACGCCGAAGCCGCCGGGAACGCAGATGCCGTCGAGCTCTCCGAGCAGGCGGTTCGCGCCCTCCTCGGTCTCGCAGTCGTCGGAGGCGATCCAGGTGACTTGGACCCTGGTCTGGTTGGCGAATCCGCCGGCGCGCAGCGCTTCGGTGACCGACAGGTAGGCGTCGGGCAGGTCGATGTACTTGCCGACCAGTCCGATGGTGACGGTGTGCTGGGGCTCGCGCACGGCGTCGAGCACCTTCTGCCAACCGGTCCAGTCGACGCTAGTGACGGGCAGGCCGAGATGGTCGGTGATGTACTTGTCCAGGCCCTGGTCGTGCAGCATGGTGGGGATCTCGTAGATGCTCGGCACGTCGACCGCGTTGACCACGGCGTCTTCGTCGACGTCGCACATCAGCGCGATCTTGCGCTTGTTCGAGTCGGAGACGGGCCGGTCGCTGCGCAGCACGAGCGCATCCGGTTGGATGCCGATGGAACGCAGGGCGGCGACGGAATGCTGGGTGGGCTTGGTCTTCTGCTCCCCCGCGGCGCCGAGGAACGGCACCAGCGAGACGTGCACGAAGAAGACGTTGTTGCGGCCGAGTTCGTGGCGTACCTGGCGTGCCGCCTCGAGGAACGGCTGGGACTCGATGTCGCCGACCGTGCCGCCGATCTCGGAGATGATCACGTCGGGGCGCAGCTCGTCGCTGGCCTGCAGGCGCATGCGGCGCTTGATCTCGTCGGTGATGTGCGGGATGACCTGCACGGTGTCGCCGAGGTACTCGCCGCGGCGTTCCTTGGCGATCACCTGCGAGTAGACCTGGCCGGTCGTGACGTTCGCGGCCTGGTTGAGGTTGATATCGAGGAACCGCTCGTAGTGCCCGATGTCCAGGTCGGTCTCAGCACCGTCGTCGGTCACGAAGACCTCGCCGTGCTGAAACGGGTTCATCGTGCCGGGGTCCACGTTGAGATAGGGGTCCAGCTTCTGCATGACCACGCGGAGTCCGCTGGCCGTGAGGAGATTGCCGAGGCTCGCCGCCGTCAGGCCCTTGCCCAAAGAAGAAACGACACCACCGGTCACAAAGATGTGTCGTGTCGTGTCGTTGCGTACTGATTCGTCCGTGCTTTTATTTTCCACCACGGGCTTCGACTCTAGCATTGAGGGCTGACCTATCGGTTGGCGCGGGCGAGGTTCATGAGCTCCCGGGCATGTTCGAGTCCGCTCGCGGAATCGGGCAGGCCGGAGAGCAGGCGGGCCATTTCGGCGGCACGCTCGTCGCCGTGCAGCTGGCGCACGCTGCTGGCGGTGACGGAGCCGTCGCTGTCCTTGACGACGCTGAGGTGGTTGCCGGCGAACGCGGCCACCTGGGCAAGATGGGTGACCACGATCACCTGGGCGGTTTCGGCGAGCCGGGCCAGCCGGCGGCCGATCTCGATCGCCGCGGCGCCGCCCACGCCGGCGTCGACCTCGTCGAAGACGAAGGTCGGCACCGGGTCGGCCTGGTTGATGACGACCTCGATCGCAAGCATCACCCGGGACAGTTCGCCACCGGAGGCCCCGCGGGCCAGCGACCGTGGCTCCGCCCCCGCGTGCGGGCGCAGCAGAATCTTCACGAGGTCGCGTCCGGTGGCGGTGATCTCGGCCCGGCCGTCGACCTCGACCAGCAACGACGCGTTCGGCATGGCCAGGGCGGCCAGTTCGGCGGTGACGGCCGCACCCAGGGCCTCTGCGGCAGCGCGACGGATGCCGGTGAGCTGGTCGGCGAGGCCGTCGGTCGACTGGCGTGCGGCATCCGTTTCGGTGCGGAGCGTGTCGATGCGGTCGGAGTCGCTGTCGAGTTCGAGCAGGCGGGCACTGCCGGTGTCGAGGAAGTCGATGGCTTCGTCAAGGCCGCCCGCGTACTTGCGGGCCAGGCCGGTGAGCTCCGAGCGGCGCTCCTGGACGACCTCGAGTTCGCGGGCACCATCGGCGTCGAGGCCGGCCAGGTAGCTGGAGAGCTGCGCGGCGATGTCGGCAACCAGGAAGCCGGCGTTCGCGAGTGCCTCGGCCAGGGGCGGCAGGGCCGGGTCGTGCTCGCCGGCCCGTTCGAGCTGGCGCCGGGCGGACTCGAGCAGGGCGACGGCGTCGGGCATCTCGTCGGGGTTCTCCTCGGCGGAGAGCAGCTCCCGGGCCTGGGCGGCCGCGATGCGCAGCTCCTCGAGGTTGCCGAGGCGTTCGGCGCGTTCGCTGAGCGACTCGTCTTCGCCGCGCTGCGGGGCGACGAGTTCGATCTCGTCGATGGCGGCACGCAGCGTGTCGGCCTCGCGGGCGCGCTGGTCCTGCTCGTCGACGAGTCGGTCGAGCTCGCCCTGGTGGCCCTGCCAGCGGTGGTAGGCCCGCTGGAACAGGTCGAGGGTGTCGGCGAGCGTCGGCCCGGCGAAGCGGTCCAGGGCTGCAGCCTGGGCGACGGCCGAACGCAGACGCACCTGGTCGGACTGGCCGTGCACGACCACGAGCTCGCCACCGAGGTCACTGAGCACGCCGGCGGGGGCGCTGCGCCCGCCGACCACGGCCCGGCTGCGTCCCTCTGCGGACACCGAGCGGCTGAGGATGAGTTCGGGTCCGTCGAGGTCTCCGCCGGCGTCCCGCACGCGGGTGGCGACGGTGCCGTCGGCGGGGATCAGCCAGCGGCCCTCGACCCAGCTCTGCGGCTGGCCCTGCCGCACCAGTCCGGGGTCGGCACGCTGGCCGAGCAGCAGGCCGAGGGCGGTGACGACCATGGTTTTGCCGGCGCCGGTCTCGCCGGTCACGGCGGTGAATCCGGGGCCGAGCGGCAGGGTGGCCTCGGCAATGACACCGAGGTCACGGATGACGAGTTCCTCGATCATGCGGAACTCCTATTCACGGCCGACCGGGCCTCTCCAGCCCGTGACGGGCAGGTTGAATTTGTTGACCAGTCGGTCGGTGAACGGGCCGCTGTGCAGGCGGGCCAGGCGAACGGGAATCGGTGAACGGCGCACGATCACGCGGGAGCCCGGCGGCAGGTCGTGCACGCGGCGGCCGTCGGCGCAGAGCACCGCGGCCCCGCCGGTGCGGGCGAGCACCTCCACGGCGAGCGACGAGTCCGGGCCCACGACGAGCGGGCGGGCGAAGAGGGCGTGGGCGCTGAGCGGCACCAGCAGCAGCGCGTCGAGCGTCGGCCAGACGATCGGGCCGCCACCCGAGAAGGCGTAGGCGGTGGAGCCCGTGGGGGTGGACATGACCACGCCGTCGCAGCCGAAGGAGGAGAGCGGGCGGCCGTCGACCTCGATGACGACCTCGAGCATCCGTTCACGGCTGGATTTCTCGACTGTGGCCTCGTTCAACGCCCAGGTCTCGTAGATCACCTGATCGCCGAGCTTGACCCGAACGGCGAGGGCCATGCGTTCCTCGACCAGGTAGTCGCGCAGCAGGGCCCGGCGCACGGCCTCACCGAGGTCGTCGCGCTCGCTCTCGGCGAGGAAGCCTACGTGGCCGAGGTTGATGCCGAGCAGTGGGGCCGAGCAGCCGCGCACGATTTCGGCGGCACGCAGGATGGTGCCGTCGCCGCCGAGCACGATCACGAGTTCGAGTTCGGTGGTCGCGACGCCCTCGTGCAGGATCGCGATCTGGTCGTCGAGGTCCGGGCAGTGCGCGAGCAGGTCGGCGCGCTCGTTGCGGGCCAGAACCGGCACGGCTCCGGCGGCCAGCAGCTGCTGGCAGACGGTGACGGCGGCCTCGAGGGAATCCGTGCGGCCGGTGTGCGCGACGACGAGGATGTTGCGTGGTGCTGCACTCATTTAGTCACTCCCACCAGCGCCGTTGTGCGTTCGATCCATTCTGTCGGATTGCTGCCGACCGCGCTCGACAGCCAGCACAGGTACTCGCGGTTTCCGGCGCCTCCGGCGATAGGCGAGGCGATCAAACCGTTCGTCTTGAGGCCGAGGTCCCACGCCGCCCAGAGCACACCGGCAATCGCGTCGGCGCGGAGGCCCGGATCGTGCACGATGCCCTCGCGGATACTGCCCTTGCCGACCTCGAATTGCGGCTTGATCAGCAGCACGAAGTCGGCACCGTCGGCGGCGGTCGCCACCAGGGCCGGCAGGACGGTGGTCAGGGAGATGAAGGAGAGGTCCGCCACGACCAGGTCGGCGCGCTGCGGCACGCCGGAGGCGGCCGCGATCTTCTCGGCCGTGGCGTAGCGCAGGTTGAACCCCTCGACGAGCACGAGTCGCGGCTCGGTCGCCAGCTGCGGGGCCAGTTGCCCGTGCCCCACATCCACCCCGATGACCTGGCCGGCGCCGCGTTCGAGCAGCACCTGGCTGAAGCCGCCCGTGGACGCACCGGCGTCGAGCACCGTGCGGCCCTCCACCGGAATGGCGAAGGCGTCGAGGGCGGCGATGAGTTTGTGGGCGCCGCGGCTGACGTAGTGGTCGGTGGCCGCCACCTCGATCAGCTGGGTGTCCCGCACCTTGGCGGATGCCTTGACGACGGGCGTGCCGTCGACCGTGACCAGTCCGCCCACGATCAGCTGCGCGGCGACGGTGCGGGACCGGGCCAGACCGCGCTCGGCGATGGCCGAGTCGAGGCGCTGGTCGGGCATCCGCTCGTCGGCAACGCCGGGGTCACTGGCACTGGTGTCGGGGGCGTCATCATCGGGGGCGTCCATCGGGGTTCCGTCGACGTCGGTCATGAGTGGCTCGCCCGGGGAACGTCTCCCCCTTCGAGGTGGCCCCGCAGCCCGTCGTGCTCCTGAACGTACGCGGCGGCGCGCTCCTCGAGGGGCAGGTCTTCGATCGCGGCGAGCCTCGCGGGAAGATCCTGGGTTACGTCGTCCGTCGTCACGTGGGGCTGATTCACCCTCTCCACGTTACCGTCCGAGATACAGTCGCTCCGGAACAGTGAGCCCGTAGATGGGCCGACCGGATGCCCAGATCACGGCGCAGGCGGCGCGGAGCAGGTTGATCGCCCCGTCACCCTCGGCCACGATCGTGACGTCGGCGCCGACAATGCGCACCGTCGCCCCGTTCACCGTGGCGGAGGAGCCGTCCTTGGAGAACACCGTCTGCGGGTAGGGCTCGTGCAGCTGGCGCAGGTCGTCGAGGATATAGGTCGGCCGCGACTGGGCGTCGGCGGCCAGGGTCTGCTTGGCCTTGTCGATGCCGGTGAGCACCAGTGCGGCCGGAATGCCGGCCCGGTTCGCGCCGAGGATGTCGGTGTCGAGGCGGTCGCCGATGAACAGGGGCGCCTGCGCCTCGAAGCGGGTGACGGCCTCGGTGAAGATGGCCACCTCGGGCTTGCCGGCCACGATCGGCAGGCGACCGACGGCGATGTGCACGGCGGAGACGAGGGTGCCGTTGCCGGGCGCGATCCCCCGGGCCACCGGGATGGTCCAGTCGGTGTTCGTGGCGATCCACGGGATCTCCACTCCATCCTCGTTCGGGTGCAGGGCGAACGCGGCCTCGGCCAGGTCCTTCCAGCCGAGGTCGGGCGAGAAGCCCTGGATCACGGCGGCCGGAGCGTCATCCGCCGAGCGGGTGACGACGAAGCCACCCTTCTCGACCTCGGTCAGCAGGCCTTCGCCGCCGATCACGAGAATGCGCGATCCGGCCGGCACCTCATCCGCGAGCAGACGCACGGCGGCCTGCGGTGAGGTCACGACATCCGTCGCCACCGTGTGCAGGCCCAGTTCGGATAGGTGGTCCGCCACGGACTGGTCGGTGCGGGACGCGTTGTTGGTGAGGTAGCCGACCCGCATGGTTTCCGCCGCACGGTTCAAGCTCTCGACCGCGAACGGGATGGCCGCCGGACCGGCGTAGACCACGCCGTCCAGGTCGGCCAGAACCACGTCGACGCCGGTGAGCGGGGTGACCGGCTCAGGCACGCGGCGACGCCTGAGCATCGTGCTCCGCCTCGTCGGTGGAGTCGTCGGCGTCATCCGCGAACTCTTCGTCCGAAACGTCGGTCGCGTCGTCGTCGTCGGTGTCGTCGGGCTCTTCCTCGTCGATCTCGAGGATCTCCATGGTCTCGTCGAAATCGGTCACGCCGGACACGGCAGCGTCGGCCCGTTCGGCCCGCTCGTTCCACAGTTCGGCCTCGTCGTCGCGGCCCAGCTCGCCGAGAACCTCGGCGTAGGCGGCGAACAGCTCGGCGCTGTAAGAGAACGCGGTCTTCGGGTCCAGCTGCGGGATCTCGAGCTCGCTGAGCGCGGCCTCCGTCTCGCCGAGGTCCAGACGCGCCCCGGACATGGCGATCGCCAGGGCAACCTGAACGGATGCCGGCAGCGAGGCGCGCTCAACGGAGCGTCCCAGCTCTAGCGCCCGGTCCGGGCGGCCCACGCCGCGCTCACTGTCCACCATCAGCGCAAGCTGATCGTTGGAACCGGAGATGCGGCGATAGGTGCGCAGTTCTCGCAGCGCCAGGGCAAAGTCGCCCGTGGCGTAGGCGGTGATCGCGAGGCTCTCGCGCACCACGGCGATCCGGCCGGCACGACGGGCAGCCGACAGGACGTGGCGGTGAGCCAGCTCGGGGTCTTCGTCGATGACGCGGGCCGCCATGGCCAGGTGGCGGCCGACGGCCTCGGCGTTGTCCTTGCTGAGGGTCTTGAGCTCGTTGCGGGCGATCCGGTCGAGGTCCTGCGACGTGATGTCGTCGGGCAGCTCGGGGTCGTCGTGGCGCGGGCGCACCGAACGAAGCTCGCGCTGCATGCGCTGCTCTTCGGTCATCTCCTCTTCGACGACACGGGCATCGCGGTCACCGCGGGCCGGGGCACCGTCACGGGTCCACAGCTTCTTACCAGCGTCTCCGCGCGGGGCTCCGGCACGGTTCGGCGAACCGCCGCGCTGGGTCCAGGGCTTCTCGCCGCCCTGCTGCGGGCGATCGCTGCGCTCGGGACGGGCGCCGTCCTTGGCCCAGGGCTTGCGCTCCCCGCCGCCGGAGGGACGATCGGAGTTGCCCCGGTACGGAGGACGCTCACCCTGCTGCGGACGATCAGAGTTGCCCCGGTAGCCACCGGCAGAGGGACGGTCCGAGTTACCACGGTAGGGGGGACGCTCACCCTGCTGCGGACGCTCGGAGTTGCCCCGGTGAGGAGGACGCTCGCCACCCTGCGGGCGTTCAGACTTGCCCCGGTAAGGAGGACGCTCGCCACCCTGCGGGCGTTCAGAGTTGCCCCGGTAGCCACCGGTAGAGGGACGGTCCGAGTTGCCACGGTAAGGGGGACGCTCACCCTGCTGGGGACGGTCAGTATTGCCACGGTAAGGGGGACGCTCACCATCACGCTGGGGACGGTCCGAGTTGCCACGGTAACCTCCCGTGGCCGGGCGGTCGGAGTTGCCGCGATAGGGAGGACGCTCACCATCACGCTGCGGACGCTCGGTATTGCCACGGTACGGAGGACGCTCGCCACCGTTGGACGGACGCTCGGAATTTCCACGGTAACCGCCCGTGGAGGGACGATCGGAGTTCCCGCGGTAGGGAGGACGCTCGCCACCCTGCTTTGGACGCTCGGAATTACCGCGGTAAGGGGGACGCTCACCGTCACGCTGCGGACGGTCGGAACGGCCCTGGTAACCCCCGTTGGAACGACGATCGTCTCGTCCGCCGTCGCGTGATTCGTTGTCGTGCGTTCCTGAAGGGCTCACTGTGTCTCCTGTGTAATTTGACCTGTCATTTCGACAGACCTATCAAGACTAACTCAACGCCAAATGACCACCCGTCTGGGAGGTCATTTTGGTCGATTCCGTTCACCTCCGGCGGTGTCATACCGGGCCGCGGCGAGTGTCCCCTTTCCGGTCGAGAGTGGTGGCTCTACGGGCACTTTCGACCGGACGGAGACACTCACTCCGGCTTACCGCAGGGAAATTACCTCGAGGGTGGCCAGCTGTCGTCGGTGGAGGTGTGCCCTCCCCACGGGGTGGCGAGGTTCGTGCCGCCCGGTGTGGAGGTGAGCGCCCGGTGTGGAGGTGGGCGCAGGTAGAGCGTGCGTCGACTTTCAAAGGATGCGCCGGCGGGGCGGCTTGGCCGGGCCGTGTGTGTGTGGCTAACTCAGGACATCCGTTGCCCGCCGTGACCGGCTGCCGCGGATCGGTGCGGCACGGGTGCGGATGCCCGGCGCGGCCTGGTTGGATCTCCTGAGTTGGCCACGACCGCTACCGG
>NZ_SOGD01000003.1:0-46887 GCF_004402345.1 Cryobacterium sp. TMT2-15-1
GGCCCAGCCGGCAGCCCCGGCAGCCCCTGCGGCTCCGGCCCCAGCTGCCCCGGCAGCTCCTGCGGCTCCGGCCCCCGCGGCCCCTGCGGCTCCGGCCCCCGCGGCCCCGGCCCCGAGAGCCGGAGCGGTCGACACGGCGCTGTCATTCGCCACCCAGCAGCTCGGCGACCGCTACGTGCTCGGCGGCTCCGGGCCGAACGTCTGGGACTGCTCGGGGCTGACCAAGGCCGCCTACGCGGCGGCGGGCATTTACATTGGCTCGCACTCGGCCACGAACCAGTACCGCACCATGGCCAACGAGGGTCGCCTGGTTCCCTTCAGTCAAGCTCAGCGCGGCGACCTCGTATTCTGGGGTGGGGGCGGCGACTACTACCATGTGGCTATCTACGTGGGCGGCGGCAAGATCCTCGAGGCCCCGAACCCGTCCTCGCCCGTGCGCATCCATGGCATCTGGTCTGCCGGCGACGTGGCTCCCTACGTGGGCCGACCCGGCTGACCGGCGAAACGATCACCGGGTTGTCTGGTGCGTGGGCATCTCGGGCGTGTCTGCGAATTCGTGTCACCACACCACGATCGCGCTCAGGACAGTCTCACTGCCGAGATCTCTTCTCGGTTGACTCGACTGCCACCGATCGATCGGGCAATGTGTTCGGCCCGGTGCACAAGGGTCGTCTGCGCCTCCTCGGCAAAGACGGGCCCGCGCGGCGCCGGGAGGGGTGTCACGTCGAGGACGGCTTGGAGGGTCAATCTCACGCCCAGGTAGGAGAGCAGCTCGATGTCACCGATCTTCTCGGCCCTCCACTTGATATGACCGACCCAGCCCGGTAGGAATTGGAGCTCGGTTCGAAGTGTCTCCGTGCGGGCCGTTCGGTGGAGTGACGGGTCCCGGCGGGCCAGAGTTCGCCACACCTGGTAGAAACCGTGCTGCCTGTGGGGCATCGCCCAGAGCGGGTCCGGGTTCAGGTAGGACGACACCCAGGTGGCCAGGTACTCGTCCAGCCAGGGTGCCGATGGCCGCGTTGCGACGGGAGAATTCCACTGCGCGATCTTCATGTCCCGGACCGCCACGCCCACCACGGACACGCTCTTCCCCGCGATCGTGAGCTGTTCGGCGAGTTCGGGAACACGGTGGGCGAGGGCGGCTTCGAGGTCGGCAGTGACGATGGGGCCGCGGTCGGCGTCGTTGAGGTAGGCGTCGCGGGATCGGGTGAGCGCCACGCCCGGGGTGGTGGCGGTCTCGAATGGGCGGGGTTCGTGGCCCGCGAGAGGATTCACGGCGATGAAAGACTCCACAGGCCAGGACGGCACGATGTCATGGGCCGCCGTGGCCACCTGGGCGCGCAGAATTAAATTCATGACAATACTCCTGAGGTCACTGGCGGGCGGGGGACAGCGGGCTGGCGGGGGAGGGTGGTCGTCACGGTCCTGGTGTAAATGAGATCACCGAGGTGGAGTAGCCGGTGTGGGTTACGGGAGAGCAGTTGGACCGCGATGAGGCCGAAGGCGGGCAGGGCCATAGCCAGGCGGGGCGGCGTTGATGGTTGTCACGGGATCCAATGCCGCTGTAAACATCTGCAGGAGGACCACGTATCCGAAGGCCAGCACCACTATTGACGCGGCACCGGTGAGAAGCGTTCGAAGCGTGAAGTCGGTGCTCAAGGCTGTGCCCAAAGTGACGCTGGCGGTCACGGCAACGAACACGAGCAGAGCGGCACTGGCCGTTGACACGGTGGGGGAGAACACCCATTCGGCTGCAGTCAACGCCGCCAACGGCACCAGCACCGACAGCGTCATGGCTGCGGCGAGTGCGAAGGGCGACTGGATCTGTCGGGGTGGGAGGTCCCGGTCGACGGCGTGGTGGCGCACACCCATGCCGGCCCCGAGGGAGAGGGTGGATTTGAATAGGGAGTGGGCGACCAGGTGGAAGATTGCTGCCGCGAACACTCCCAAACCGCAGGCCATGATCATGAACCCCATCTGCGCCATCGTTGAGAACACCAACCGGCCCTTCACATCCGGCCGGACCAGGCGGACCGCCGATGCGTAGACCAGCGTCACGGCGCCGGCCACGAACACCCCGATCATGACGCTCTGGTGCGGCGCGATGGCCGGGGCGAATCGGATCAGCAGGATGGCGCCGGCGTTGACCACACCGGAGTGGGGGCCGCCAGCGTGAACGGTAACCAGCCCTGGAACGGAATCTGGGCTTGAGCGGGCTAACGCCGAGACCACGAGCAGCGCAGCACAGCTCAGTTGGAGCGGCACCGGTAACGACTCCGTGACCACACCAAGATGATCCAGGGGAATGTCTCCTCCGGCGGTGACCAGCAGGATGGCGACAGGAACCAGGAAGGCAGCATCGGCGACCAGGAACCGGGATCCGGTGCGCCGGACGCCGTCCCGGGCCTGCGCAATCGGCCGATAGGTCGTCAGGAGAACAACGAGGGCCGCCCCGGCTCCGATCCAGGCCACGGTGAACAGGGCCACCGACCCGGCGCACACCATCAACACGGTGAACCCGGTGAGCAGATTGGCGGCGACGAAAAACCAGACCTGTCGAAGGTCACCGCGCAGGTATCGAATCGCGAAGACCTGGATCAGTGCGCTGAGTCCCAGCACCAGCATCGACAAAATCAACGCCAGGGTATCCAGGTGCACGGAGGTAGACCCGAACACCACCTGCGCACTTTGGTGTGGTGCGGCAACGGATGCGATAGCGACCGCGACAGTCACAAGGAACCCGAACCCGACCACAGTCGCTGCAAGGCGGGCCACCCTGTCCCCGCTCACCCCCGGCCAGCCGAGGAGCGCAGCGCTCAGCCCCGCGATCCACGGCGTCAGGGTCATACCACCCACTACAAGCCAATCAACCATCGGCGCCTCTCAAAAGCACGCCTTACAAAACCGGAAAAACATAGCACATGTTGAGTGTCGGGATTTGAGTGTGTCAAGAGGCTCGTCGGGTGGGAGATAATCGAGAGATGTCGACCTGGACGTTTTTGACCAATCACGCCCACGTGTTGTTGTGCGTGGCGGATAACCCGAACGTACGGCTACGCGACGTCGCCGTTCAGGTCGGCATCACCGAGCGAGCGGCGCAACGAATCGTCACCGAGCTGGAGGAAGCTGGCTACCTGGACCGCGAACGCGAAGGTCGCCGCAACACCTACCGGCTCAACACGGCGATGCCGCTTCGGCACCCTCTGGATCGCGATCATCGCATCGGGGAGTTGCTTGCTACCTTCGCCAACACCCGTGACCAGTAACAGGTCCGCGGTCTATCTAGGATCGAGAGTGGGGTGTGTGTATCTCGTGAGCCGTGCGGGCTTGGCCACCACCACACCTGCCTTCATCGACATCCCTGCCAATTGAGGGCATGGTGTGGCGGGACATCGGCGGGATGATCTCCGGTCTGCGCGTGATCTAGGCCCGGGACGAGTCCCGGCGGCCCGCACTCACGCCCGCCCGCCCGCACGGCACCACGGGGCACGGGTCGAGTCTGCCGAAAACCCTCACCGGACTACAGGTGACGCGTCTTAGTGGCCCTCTTCCGCCAGTTTCGTGAGGCCGTCGCGCACGATCTGGTCGGCCTCCGCGGCGTCGCCCCAGCCCTCGGTCTTGACCCATTTGCCGGGTTCGAGGTCTTTGTAGTGCTCGAAAAAGTGCTCGATCTCCTTGCGGGTGTACTCCGGGATGTCGGTGACGTCCTGGATATAGTCCCAGCGCGGGTCGCCGGCGGGAACCGCGATGACCTTCGCGTCTGAGCCGCCATCATCCGTCATATTGAACACGCCGACCGGGCGAACCGACAGGCCGACCCCTGGGAACAGCGGAAACTCGATCAGGACCAGGACGTCGACCGGGTCGCCGTCGAGTCCCAGGGTGTTCTCGAAGAAGCCGTAGTCGGTCGGGTACACGAAGCTCGTGTAGAGAACCCGGTCCAGGTACACCCGCCCGGTCTCGTGATCGACTTCGTATTTGTTGCGGCTCCCGCGAGGGATTTCGATTACTGCGTCGTATGCGGCCATGGCCTGGTCTCTCCCTTGTTCACAGTCTGTCGATAACGTTACTGGATGGAGTCCCCACGCCGCCCGAGGCTCACCCCGGCGATCGCCGATGTGCGCCGCCATGTTCGCACCCTGCTCATCGAGGCCGGGCCGGCCCGCGGCGGCCGCCTGGTGCTGGTCGGCCTCAGCGGGGGAGCCGACTCGCTCGCCCTGGCCGCAGCCACGGCTTTCGAGGCGCCGCGCGCGGGCCTGCGCGCCGGGGCGGTCATCGTCGACCACGCCCTGCAGGACGGTTCGGCCGGCGTCGCGGCGGCCGCGGCGGGGCAGGCGCGGGAACTCGGCCTCGACCCGGTTCTCGTTCTTCGGGTCACGGTCGACCACGGCACGGATGCCGGCGGTCCGGAGGCCTCCGCCCGCACCGCTCGGTACGCGGCCTTCGACCAGGCGCGGCGGGAGACCGGCGCGAGCCACATCCTCCTCGGGCACACTCTCGACGATCAGGCCGAGACCGTGCTACTCGGCCTTGCCCGGGGATCGGGCCCCACAAGCCTGCGAGGAATGAAGCCGGTCGGCGGGCCGATTCTGCGGCCGCTGCTGGGCATCCGTCGCGCCCGGACCCGGCAATTCTGCGTGGATGCCGGCCTGCACCCCTGGCAGGACCCGCACAACGACGACCCCCGCTTCCAGCGGGTGCGGGTACGCCAGACCGTGCTGCCCGCACTCGAGCGGGAGCTGGGGCCCGGCGTGGCCGAAGCGCTCGTGCGCACGGCCGGGCAGCTGCGCGAGGACTCGAGCGCGCTCGACGACCTGGCCCGTGGTCTCAGCGAGCAGCTGAGCGAACCGCTCAGCGACCCTGCCGACGGCGCCGGAATCCGGCTGGACGCGAGCCGGCTGGAGGCGAATCCGCCCGCGGTGCGCCAGCGGATCATCCGGTTCTCGGTCGAACGGGAGTTCGGGGTGTCCCTGGAACGCGTGCACACGCTGGCCGTGCTGCGCCTGGTCACCGACTGGCACGGGCAGAAGCCGCTAGACCTGCCAGGCATTAGAGTTGTACGGCAGGACGGTTGGCTGATTTTCACCGCGCCTGGACACGCCCCGAGCAAAGGACCCTCCCGCTCCCATGGAACCCCGCGACATTGAAGGCGACCTCACCGAGATTCTGATCGAGGAGGAGCAGATCCGCACCCGGCTCGCAGAGCTGTGCCGCCTGATCGAGGCGGACTATGCCGGCAAGGATCTGTTGCTGGTCGGCGTGCTCAAGGGAGCGGTCATGGTCATGGCCGATCTGGCGCGCGAACTCGTGCACCCGATCACGATGGACTGGATGGCGGTCAGCTCCTACGGGTCCGGCACGCAGTCCAGCGGCGTCGTGCGCATCCTGAAGGACCTCGACACCGACCTGCACGGCCGCAACGTGCTCATCGTCGAGGACATCATCGACTCCGGTCTGACGCTCTCGTGGCTGCTGTCCAACCTGAAGTCTCGCGGTCCGGAATCCGTTGAAATCTGCGCCCTGCTACGTAAGCCGGATGCCGCTCGCGTCGACATCGACGTGAAATACCTCGGTTTCGACATCCCGAACCAGTTCGTCGTGGGCTACGGTCTCGACTTCGACGAACGCTACCGCAACCTGCGCTCGGTGGGCGTTCTCGCTCCGCACATTTACAGCTGAGCCTGGTAGCGCTTTGGGCGAACACACGGTCTTCGTCCAGCGCGGTCACGGTAGCCTGTGACCACGATGAACGTCAAGAAGCTACTGCGCGGGCCGCTCCTCTACATTCTCCTGGCGATTGTTGCTGTGTGGGTAGGGTCGAGTCTCATTACCATGTCGGGATTCAAAGAGATTCCGACCCAACAGGGACTGGAGTTCCTGAAAGACGGGAAGGTCTCCGAGGCCACGATCGTCGACGGTGAGCAGCGCGTCGATCTCACCCTGACCAAGGCGGATAAGGACCTCGGTAGCGAGGTCCAGTTCTACTACGTCGCCCCGCGCGGCGAAGAGGTCATCACGGCCGTCACCACTGCCAATCCGGCCGACGGCTTCACCGACGAGGTGCCGAAGTCCAGCTGGTTCCTGTCGCTGCTCGGCATCATGCTGCCCCTGCTCCTGATCGGCGCGTTCTTCTGGTTCATGCTCGCCGGCATGCAGGGCGGCGGCAACAAGGTGATGCAGTTCGGCAAGTCGAAGGCCAAGCTGGTATCCAAGGAGAGCCCCCAGGTGACGTTCGCGGATGTCGCGGGCGCCGACGAGGCCATCGAGGAGCTCGAGGAGATCAAGGAGTTCCTCAAGGAGCCGGCGAAGTTCCAGGCCGTCGGGGCACGCATCCCCAAGGGCGTTCTGCTCTACGGCCCTCCCGGAACCGGAAAGACGCTCCTCGCCCGGGCCGTCGCTGGCGAGGCCAGCGTGCCGTTCTACGCGATCTCAGGCTCCGACTTCGTGGAAATGTTCGTCGGCGTCGGCGCCAGCCGCGTGCGCGACCTGTTCCAGCAGGCCAAGGAAAACGCCCCGGCCATCATCTTCATCGATGAGATCGACGCCGTCGGCCGTCACCGCGGAGCCGGTATGGGCGGCGGGCACGACGAGCGCGAGCAGACCCTTAACCAGCTGCTGGTCGAGATGGACGGCTTCGACGTCAAGGCGAACGTCATTCTCATCGCGGCCACCAACCGGCCCGACATCCTCGACCCGGCGCTGCTGCGCCCCGGCCGCTTCGACCGTCAAATCGGCGTGGACGCGCCCGACATGCTCGGTCGTAAGCGCATCCTGGAGGTGCACTCCAAGGGCAAGCCGATGGCTCCCGGCGTCGACCTCGAGGTGCTGGCGCGCAAGACGCCCGGCTTCACCGGCGCCGATCTGGCCAACGTTCTCAACGAGGCCGCGCTGCTCACCGCGCGTTCCAACGCGCAGCTGATCGACAATCGCGCCCTCGACGAGGCCGTCGACCGCGTGATGGCCGGCCCGCAGCGCCGCAGCCGTGTCATGCGAGACAAAGAGAAGCTGATCACCGCGTACCACGAGGGCGGCCACGCGCTCGTGGCGACCGCGATGCGCAACACCGACCCGGTCACCAAGATCACGATCCTGCCCCGTGGCCGCGCCCTCGGCTACACGATGGTGATGCCGGTCGAAGACCGCTACTCCGTCACCCGCAACGAACTGCTCGACCAGCTCGCCTACGCCATGGGCGGGCGGGTGGCCGAGGAGATCATCTTCCACGACCCGACCACCGGCGCCTCGAACGACATTGAGAAGGCCACTTCCACCGCGCGCAAGATGGTCACCGAGTTCGGCATGAGTTCGGCCGTCGGCCCGCTCAAGCTCGGGCAGGGTTCCGGTGAGGTCTTCCTCGGCCGCGACATGGGCCACCAGCGGGACTACTCCGAGCGGGTCGCCGAAAGCGTCGACGCCGAAGTGCGCCAGCTGCTTGAAGACGCGCATGACGAGGCCTACCAGGTGCTGATCACGAACCGGGCCATCCTCGACGAACTGGCCGCCGAGCTGCTCGAGCACGAGACGCTCGACCAGCACGCGCTGGCCGCGCTCTTCACGGGCGTCGTCAAGCTGCCCCCGCGTCCGCAGTGGCTGTCCAGTGACAAGCGTCCGGTCTCCGACCTGCCGCCCATCGCGATGCCGACTCCCAAAGCCCTCATCGAGAGCGGTGTCGCCGATGGCAGTGCCGCTGGCGAGACCGCCGCGAGCACTCCGGCCCGCACTCCGGCCCGTACCCCTCGCCCCGCCACCGCGTAGGCCCCCGGGTGGCAGTGGACAGGGTGCGGATCGAAGCCGCGGTCGCCGAGATCCTCGCCGCAATCGGCGAAGATCCCGTCCGTCCGGGCCTCAGGGCGACCCCTCGCCGAGTGGCCGAGTCCTACGGTGAGTTCTTCGCCGGGATGGCGGTGGACCCGGTCGACCACTTGCGCGACACGATCCCGGTGGGCCCGCACACGGGTGAACTGGTGCTCCTGCGCGACATCGCCTTCCGCTCCGTCTGCGAACATCACCTGTTGCCCTTCCTCGGCATCGCCCACCTTGCCTACGTGCCGAACGAACGGGTCGTGGGTCTGGGCAAGCTGCCGGCCGTCGTCGACACGATCGCCGCCCGGCCCCAGATGCAGGAACGCCTGACCGAGGAGATCGCCGAGGCGCTCCAAATCGGGCTCGCCCCGCTCGGCGTACTGGTCGTGCTCGACGCCGTGCACGGCTGCGTGACCGCCCGCGGTTCGCGCCAGACCGCCAGCTCGACCGTCACGATGGCCAGCCGCGGGTCCCTCGCCGAACCCGTGAAACGCGCCGAGATCATGGCCCTGATCGGCTCCGGCCGGTGACCCGGCCGCGCACCCTGATCATGGGGGTGCTCAACGTCACACCGGATTCCTTCAGCGACGGCGGCCGGTGGGCGTCGACGGATGCCGCGATCATCCACGCCCTCGACCTGCAGTCCCAGGGAGCCGACCTGATCGACGTGGGCGGCGAGTCCACGCGCCCCGGCGCCGGCCGGGTCGCGCCCGCCGAGGAGCAGTCCCGGGTGCTCCCGGTGATCAGCGAACTCGCCCGGCAGGGGCTCTCGATCAGTGTCGACACTCTCAATTCGAGCACCGCGGCCGCCGCGGCCGCCGCCGGGGCGCAGATCATCAACGACGTCTCCGGCGGCCTGGCGGACCCGCTGATGGCATCCATCGCCGCACGCAGCGGGCTGACCTACGTCGCCATGCACTGGCGGGCGCACGCTCCGACGATGGACGACCTCGCTGTCTATGGCGACGTCGTGGCCGAGGTGCGGGCCGAGCTGGTCGCGCGGGTCGACCTGCTCACCGCGGCTGGCCTGCCGCCGGAGAAGATCGTTCTTGACCCGGGGCTCGGCTTCTCGAAGCTGCCCGAGCACAACTGGCGTTTGCTGGCCCACCTGGACGTCTTCGCCGACCTGGGGTTCCCGGTCATGGTCGGTGCCTCTCGCAAGCGGTTCCTCGCCGGGGTGCTCCCGGCCGACGCGGGCGTGCTGGAACGCGATCTGCCGACCGCCGTGGTCAGCGTGCTGGCCGCGCAGGCCGGCGCCTGGGCGGTGCGCGTACACGACGTCGCGGCGACGCGAACGGCGCTGAATGTGCTGGCACTGGCGGATTCCGCCAGAATGGGACAATGAGAAGCGACTCCATCACGCTCACCGGCCTGCGGGTCAACGCGCACCACGGCGTCTACGACTTCGAGCGGGAGAACGGACAGGACTTCGTCATCGACGTGACGGTTTGGCTCGACCTGCGGCGTGCCGCCGCGAGCGACGATGTGACGCAGACCATCCACTACGGCGAGCTCGCCGTGGAGGTGACGGATGCTGCCCGGCACAACCCGGTCGACCTGATCGAAACCGTCGCCGAGCGCATCGCCGCCGCGGTGCTGGCGCACGACGCCGCCGACACGGTGCAGGTGACGGTGCACAAACCACAGGCACCGATCTCCGTACCGTTCACGGATGTCGCGGTGCAGATCCTGCGGACGCGCGCATGACAGACGGGACCCCGGCGCTGCTCGCCCTGGGCAGCAATCTCGGCGACCGCATGGCCACCCTCACCGCGGCGATCGACGCGCTGGAACAGGAGCCCGGGCTCGAGCTGACCGGCGTTTCCCCGGTCTACGAGTCCGCCGCGGTGAAGGTCGGCGGCGTCGACGACGAGGCACCGCGCTATCTGAACCTGGTGGTCGGCATCCGTTACACCGGGCACCCGCACACCCTGCTCGACGCAGTGAACGCCATCGAGAAGGACCACGGTCGGGTCCGGGTCGAACGTTGGGGCGACCGCACCCTCGACATCGACATCATCGTCTTCGGAACGGCCTCGCTGCACGACGAGCGCCTGACCATCCCGCACCAGCGGGCCGCCGAGCGCGACTTCGTGCTGGCCCCGTGGTTGGACCTCGACCCGGCCGCCGTGCTGCCGGGCCGCGGCCCGGTGCGCGCGCTGCTCGGCGCGATCAACACCACCGTGCAGCGGTACCCCGCACTGCCGTCCGCGGGCGGCAGCCGGTGAAACGTACGCAGCCGTCGGCGCTGATCGCCCTGGGTCTGGCCGGCCTGGTCGTCGTGTTCCTGCTCGAGCTGGCCGCCGCGTCCGGCGGCTCGGCGATGTTCCTGCCCCCGGCCACCCTGCCGATCGCGCTGATCGCGATCGGGATCGGCGTCCTGGCGCTGGCCTGGCCGATCCGTCAGGCCATTCGCGGCTCGGTGCGGAAACACGTCAACCCGTTCCTGGCCATCCGGGTGGCACTGCTGGCGAAGGCGTCGGCGCTGAGCGGGGCGCTGCTTCTCGGCGGCGGACTGGGAATCGTGCTCTACATCCTGACCCGCTCGGTCGTGCCGGCGGTAACATCGTTATGGCCTGCAATCGGGACGGCGGTAGGCGCCGGGATCCTCCTGACCCTGGGGCTGGTGGCCGAGCACTTCTGCACGCTTCCCCCCGATGACGACGATCAAGAGCAGGGAGAAGTGCGTGCCTGACGCGGCTGTAGGACTGGACCTCCCCGACGTGGAGGAGTGGAAGCGCGTCTCCCCGCGTTATGTGGTGGTGGAGACGGTCGGCACGATCGTCTTCGGGCTGGTGCTCACGGCCATGGCCGCGGCGGTGTGGCTGCTCCTCGACGTGCAGTGGGCGCTCTACGTGATCGGCGCGATCGTGTTGATCACCGGGGCCAGTGTCGCCTTCGAACCGCGCCGGGTGCGGGCCATCGGCTATCAGCTGCGACGCGACGACCTGCTCTTCCGCCGGGGCATCATGTTCACCCGGTTCGTGTCCGTTCCTTACGGGCGGATGCAGCTGGTCGATATCACGCGCGGCCCGATCGCGCGCTGGCTGGGTCTGGCCGACCTCAAATTCGTGACCGCGGCGGCCTCGTCGGGGGTGCTCATCCCGGGGCTCGCCGAGGCTGACGCGGAGAGCCTGCGCGACCGGCTCGTGGAGCTGGCCGAGAGTCGCCGGGCCGGGCTGTGACCACGCTCGCCGACGGGGAATGGCACCGGCTGCATCCGGCCAGCCCACTGCTGCGCGGCGGCATCTTCATCGTCGCCGTTCTCGGCTTCATCATCGCCAACCTCCGCGAGCGGCTGATCGACGTCTTCTTCGGGGTGCCGAGATACGGCGGGGACCCGATTGACGCGATCCTCGAGCGCGGCGTCGTCGGCTGGGCGCTGATCGCGGTCGCGGTCGTGCTTGTGCTGATCCTGGTGGTCTTCTACCTGTCCTGGCGCATGCACACGTTCCGGGTCACCGGGGAGGTTGTCGAGGTGCGCAGCGGGATGCTCTTCCGCAGCAACCGCCGGGCCCGCCTCGACAGAATCCAGGGCGTCAACATCGTGCGCCCGTTCATCCCTCGCCTGATCGGCGCCGCGAAGCTCGAAGTCAGCGTGGCCGGTCAGGACGCCAATGTGCAACTGGCCTACCTGGGTTCGACCCTGGCGGACCAGCTGCGACGGGACATCCTTCGCCTCGCGTCCGGACTGCGGCAGCAGCCCATTTCCGCCCCGGATGCCGCACTGGCCCAGGCCTCCCGTCCCGGTCTCGCTCCCGCGTCACCCCACTCTCCCGCGACCGCCGTCGCCGACCGGGCCCGCGACCTCTTCGCGCCCGAGCTGGACCCCGACGCCGCCCCGCCGGAATCGGTGGTGCGGATTCCGCCCGGGCGGCTGATCGGATCCGTCGTGTTCAGCGGCTTCACGGTCTTCGTCGTGCTCTCCGGAATCGCCCTGATCGTCAGCGTGACCGCCGGCGGCAGCGACTGGCTGCTCGTAGCCTTCATCCCTACCCTGATCGGCAGCGTCAGCTTCTATTTCACCCGGGTCACCAAGTCGCTGCGCTACAGCATCGCCGGCACCCCCGACGGCGTGCGGGTCGGCTTCGGGCTGCTCACCACGAGCAACGAGACCCTGCCGCCGGGCCGGATCCACGCGATCGGTGTCTCGCAGCCGTTGCTCTGGCGCCCGTTCGGCTGGTGGCAGGTGCGCATCAACACGGCCGGTCACTCCAGCACCCAGGGTGCCGCCGGCGAGGCCAACACCACAACCCTCCCGGTGGGCACGCTCGCCGACGTCGCCCGGGTGCTCGAATTGATCCTGCCCGGGTTCGACTCGGCGGAGCAGCAGGCCCTGATCGAACGGGGCCTCCGCTCGAAGGGCGGTGACGACGGCTTCACGAACGCGCCGCGCCGGGCTGCCTGGCTGCATCCGTTCTCGTGGCGCCGCACCGGCTACACCGTCGTGGGCGGCATCGCCCTGCTCCGGCGCGGCGTGATCTCGCGGGAGCTGGTGCTGGTGCCGCTGGCCCGGTTGCAGAGCGTCGCCATCTCGCAGGGCCCTGTGACCCGGATGCTGCGCCTCGCCTCCGCCCGGCTGCACACCGTCGCCGGGCCGGTGTCCGCCTACCTCGGAGTGGTGGCCGCCGCAGAGGCCTTGGTTTTCTTCGACCGGATCGCCTCCGGGGCCATCGTGTCGGCCCAGTCCGACACCAGCCACCACTGGAACCAGCCGATCCAGGACCAGCCGATCCAGGGCCAGCCGATCCACGGCCAGCCGACCGCGGCCCAACCCACCTGGAAAAAACCGAACGGAGTCACCGAATGACACCGCGTCCCGGACGGCTCGGAATCGGCATCATCGGTGCTGGCCGGGTCGGCCCCATCCTCGGCGCCGCCCTCGCCGGCGCGGGCCACGCGATCGTCGGGATCTCCGCCATCTCGCAGTCCAGCCGCGACCGGGCCGAGGCGATTCTTCCGGGCGCGCCCATCCTCACCGTTCCCGAGATCGTCGAGCGCAGCGAACTGGTCATCATCGCCGTCCCCGACGCCCAGCTCGAGAGCCTCATCAGCGGGCTCGCGGCCACCGGAACCTGGCAGGCCGGCCAGCTTGTGTTGCACACCTCGGCCCGGTTCGGCACCGCGGTGCTGGCCCCGGCGCTGGCCGGTGGCGCGATCCCGCTGGCCATCCACCCGGCCATGAGCTTCACCGGCACCAGCATCGACCTGGCCCGCCTCGCCGACAGCTACTTCGCGGTGACGGCGCCCACACCGGTGCTGCCGATCGGGCAGGCGCTGGTCGTGGAGATGGGCGGCGAGCCCGTGATCGTCGCGGAGGCCGACCGGGCTGCCTATGCCGAGGCCGTTGCCACCGCCACGGCGTTCTCCACCTCGATCGTGGAGCAGGCCACCGGGCTGCTGGCCGGCATCGGTATCGAGCACCCCGGAGCGGTGATCGCGCCGCTGATGCGCTCCGCCATGGAGAACGCGCTGGCCCGCACCAGCCCCGACCGCCTCGACCTCTCCCAGCTCGACGAACTGGAGTCGCTCGACACCCGCGCCCAGGACGATTTCGACGAATGACACAACCGCAACACACCGGAGGACGAGTGAACGTGCTCACCAAACCAGAAGTCATCGGCACCATCGAGGAACTGCGGAGCCGCCTGACCGACGCGCAGAGCCGCATCGAGAGCGAGCGCGCCGAGCGTGGCGAGGCCGGCGGCACCCCCCGCGTCGTGTTGGTCCCGACCATGGGGGCCCTGCACGCCGGGCACCTGGCCCTGGTGCGCCGGGGCCGCAGCCTCGGCGACATCGTCGTGGTGTCGATCTTCGTCAACCCGCTGCAATTCGGGGTCGGGGAAGATCTCGGCAGCTACCCGCGCATGCTCGAGGCCGATGTCGCGGCTCTTGCCGCTGAGGGTGTGCCGTTCGTATTCGCGCCAACCAGCCAGCTGATGTACCCGGACGGCGCCGCTTCCACCCGGGTTGTCGCCGGCGCGGTCGGCAGCCTCTTCGAGGGCGCTGCGCGCCCCGGGCATTTCGACGGCATGCTGACGGTGGTCGCGAAGCTGTTCAACATCGTCGGCCCCGACGTGGCCGTGTTCGGCCAGAAAGACGCGCAGCAGGTCTTCCTGGTTGAACGGATGCTGGCCGACCTCGACTTCCGCACCCGCATCGAGATCGTCCCGATCGTGCGCGAAGACGGCGGCCTCGCCCTCTCCAGCCGCAACCGCGCTCTCGAACCGGCGCAGCGCGCCGCAGCCCGGGCGCTGTCCGCGGGGCTCGAGGCCGCAGCATCCGTCGCCGCCCAGGGGGTCGGCGCCGCACTGCAGGCCGCCCACGCGCGGATCGACGTGCAGCCGCTGGTTAAACTGGACTATCTCGTTGTCGTCGACCCCCAGACCTTCCTTCCGGTCGGGGGTGAGCATCACGGCCCGGCCCGCATGCTGGTCGCCGCGCTGGTCGGTCACACCCGGCTGATCGACAACGTGGCCCTGGACCTTCCCTAGGTCGCACCACCCGCACGACCGTCACCAGCCAGACCCTCACCAGCCCGACCTTTCATCAACACGTCGTCACATCAATGAGCACGCGCGGGAGCGCCGGGCATCGCCCGGCCGCCACCTGCCACGGAGAACCGCATGAGCGAGCAGAACCCAGCACCGACCGAGGCCGAAATCATGGCCGCCGCAGCGGCGGAGGCCGAGACCAACGAGCAGAAGGTCGTGCGCCTGGCCAAGCGTGACCGGTTGAACGCCGCCGCGACCAGTCCCGCCGGCGGCGCCTACCCGGTGTCCGTGCCCGTCACCGACACGATCCCCGCCGTGCGCGCGCAGTTCGGCGACCTCGAAGCGGATGCCATCACCGGCGTTACCGTCGGCCTCGCCGGCCGCGTCGTGCACCTGCGCAACACCGGCAAGCTCTGCTTCGCCAGCCTGCAGTCCGGGGACGGCAGCCGCATCCAGGCCATGATCTCCCTGGGGGCGGTGGGTGAGGAATCCCTCGCCGATTGGAAAGACCTCGTCGACCTCGGCGACCACCTCTTCGTCTCCGGCGAGGTCATCTCCTCCCGCCGCGGCGAGCTCTCCGTCATGGCGTCGGAGTGGAAGGTCGCCGCCAAGGCGCTGCTGCCACTGCCGAACCTGCACACCGCGCTCAGCGAGGAGACCCGCGTGCGCAGCCGGTACCTCGATTTGATCATTCGCGAGCAGGCCCGCCGCAGCGTGATCCAGCGCTCGCAGACCGTCGCTAGCCTGCGCCACACCTTCACGGAGCGGGGCTTCATCGAGATTGAGACGCCGATGCTGCAGGTCATGCACGGTGGCGCATCCGCTCGCCCGTTCACGACCCACAGCAACGCGTTCGACACCGACCTCTACCTGCGGATCGCGCCGGAGCTGTTCCTCAAGCGCGCCGTGGTCGGCGGCATCGACCGGGTCTACGAGATCAACCGCAACTTCCGCAACGAGGGCGCCGACTCCACCCACTCGCCGGAGTTCGCGATGCTGGAGGCCTACGAGGCTTACGGCGACTACAACTCGATCGCCGACCTCACCCAGAAACTGATTCAGGATGCCGCGTTCGCCATCGCCGGCTCGCACGTGGTGACCTGGGCCGACGGCACCGAATTCGACCTGGGCGGCGACTGGGACCGCATCGGCATGTACGACAGCCTGTCCGCGGCCGTCGGCTACGCGATCTCGCCGGCCACCCCGCTCGCCGACTTGAAGGTGCTCGCCGACACGGAGGGGCTCGATATCGACCACCCCATCCACGGCAAGTACGTCGAGGAGCTGTGGGAGCATTTCGTGAAAGGCGGCTTGACCCGCCCCACGTTCGTTATGGACTTCCCGATCGACACCAGCCCGCTCGTGCGCGGCCACCGGAGTGTTGCCGGGGTGGTCGAGAAGTGGGACCTGTACGTGCGCGGCTTCGAGCTGGCCACCGGCTACTCCGAGCTCGTCGACCCGGTCGTGCAGCGTGAGCGCTTCGTCGAACAGGCGCGCCTCGCCGCCGGCGGCGACCCCGAGGCCATGCGCCTCGACGAGGAATTCCTGCGGGCCCTCGAACACGGGATGCCGCCCACCGGCGGCATGGGCATGGGCATCGACCGTTTGCTGATGGCGCTGTCCGGGCTGGGAATTCGGGAAACCATCCTGTTCCCGCTGGTGAAATGATCATCCGATGAGGTCGAAGCCGCCTCGCGAGCCTGTGCCCGGCGAGCCGGTGCCCGGCCAACCGATCCCGCGCGTCCGTCGTCGTCCGTCCCTGCTCGAAATCTCGATCTGGGTCGGCGTCGCAGGAACCGGGATCTACGCAATCGGCACCGGTATCGCAGGGCTGCTGAACACGTAAACGCCGCGCGCCCGCCCGCCGTTTTCCCGTATCGTTGGAGACATCATGGACAACTTCTGGGTCAGCGCTTTCTGGGCGCTCCTGCCCACCGTCGCCGTCGGGCTGATCTTTTGGATCGTGATGCGTTCCATCGTGCGGGCAGACCGCACGGAGCGTAAGGTCTACGCCCGGATCGAGGCGGAAGAGCGCGCCAAGCTCGGGCTCGATAAACCGGTTACCTAGCACCGAATGTTCGGCATCGACATCTCGACCATCATCCTCGTGATCGCCCTGGTGGTCGATTTCTCCATTCGCGTGGTAGCAATCGTCGTCGTTCCTCGCAACCGTCGGCCGACATCGGGCATGGCGTGGCTGCTCACGATCTTCTTCCTGCCGTACATCGGCGCCCTCCTTTTTCTACTCATCGGCTACCGGACCCTGCCGAAAAAGCGGCTGGAGATGCAGGAGGAGATCAACCAGTTCATCCTCGACAGCACCGAAGGCATCGATCAGGTGCGTCGCGACCACCCCTGGCCACAGTGGCTCGAGTCGGTCGTCGAACTCAACCGCAACTTGGGGTCGATGCCGCTGGTCGGCGGAAATGAGGCGCGGCTACTCGGCGACTATGAGGGCACGTTCGCGGAGATGGTGACCGACATCGACAGGGCCCGCAAATTCGTGCACGTCGAGTTCTACATCCTCTCGCTGGATCCGACCACCGCATCGTTCTTCGACGCCCTCGAGAGTGCCGTCAAGCGGGGTGTCACCGTGCGCGTGTTGATGGATCATATCCAGTCGATGCGCAAGCCCGGCTACCGTCGGACGCTGCGCCGGCTCACGGAATCCGGCGTGAAGTGGGAGCTCCTGTTGCCGCTGCAACCGCTCAAGGGAAAGTGGCAGCGGCCGGACCTGCGCAACCACCGCAAGGTTCTCGTCATCGACGGCCTGGTCGGTTACATGGGGTCGCAGAACGTCATCGACCGCACGTACAACGTGCCGGGAAACATCCGTCGCGGCCTGAAGTGGAAAGACCTGATGACGCGGGTCGAGGGGCCGATCGTGTCGGGTCTCAACGCGATTTTCATCACCGACTGGTACAGCGAGACCGATGACCTGCTCACCCGGGACATCCAGCCGGTGCAGACCGAGGTCGTGCCGCACTCCCTCGACTGCCAGATCGTGCCGAGCGGACCCGGGTTCGAGGGCGAGAACAACCTGCGCCTGTTCCTCGCGCTGCTCTACTATGCCCAGGAGCGCATCATCATCACGAGCCCGTACTTCGTTCCGGACGAGTCGATCATGTACGCCATCACGACGGCCACTCAGCGCGGGCTGCGGGTGGAGCTGTTCGTTTCCGAGGTCGGCGACCAGGCCCTCGTCTACCACGCGCAGCGCTCCTACTATGAGGAGCTGCTTCGGGCGGGCGTGAAGATCTACCTGTACAAGGCTCCCTACGTGCTGCACGCCAAGCATTTCACGATCGACGACGAGGTGGCCGTGATCGGGTCGAGCAACATGGACATGCGATCGTTCAGCCTCAACTTCGAGGTATCGATGATGGTGCGCGGACGCTCCTTCGTGCAGCAGTTGAGGGCGGTGGAGGACGGCTACCGGGAGGACAGCCGTGAACTCACCCTGGAGGAATGGATGAAGCAGCCGCTGCGCTCCACGGTGCTCGACAATCTCGCCCGGCTGACCTCCGCGGTGCAGTAGCGGCGTGCGGCTCGGCTCCGAGCCCCGGCACCTCGATCCACCCAGGTCGGCGGTGGTCGTGGAGGCTCTCTCTCGCGAGGTCCGAACGCGCCGTCTCCGGGTTCCTGCTGGACATCATCGCCACGGCTGACTGTGCGGCCGTCGCCGGACTCGCTGAAGCTCGAGCCGAGACACAACGCCACGCCCGATCTCAATACCTTGCGTGCAATCACTAAGGCCGAGTTCGTGGAGCCGGTCTCAGTCGTCCTCAGCCGGTGGCCGAGTGCAGGCTCGACGCAGCGACCCCCGCCGCCCGGGGAAGGGGCGCGATCTCCCCGGATACAATGCTGCGGATCACGGCGATCGGCAGTTTGGGCTTCCGGTTCGCGTCGGTCAGACCGTTGGTCTCCTGCATCGTGTCCGTCAGCTGGGTGTAACAAAAGCCCGAGAGGATCGGGTTGTCCCGAAGGCTCCCGACGAGGCCTGATACACGATTTTCGAAGTCCTCATAGCTCGTCGCTGTCGTGTAGCCCCACGAGTCATCAGCGGCGTCGGGCGCGAAGCTGACCCCGCCGAATTCAGTGACCATGATCGACTGGCCATCGACCTCGCGGGGGATGAGCTGCAGACGACGGCCTGCCGGCCCCATACCCGCAACGAGGGATCGGATGGCGTCGATGTCCTTGTAATTGGCATCGAGCTGCTCGGCCGTGCCGGCATAGTCGTGGATTGTGAGGATGTCGGATATGGCGTGTTCCCAGCCGTCATTGGAGATGACCGGGCGGCTCGGATCGAGCGCTCGAGTCAGGTGGTAGAGCGACTGGGCGAAGCTCAACTGGGCGTCGTCGTGTGCGATATGTTGAACACCCCAACTCTCGTTGAGGGGAACCCAGGTGACGATGGACGGATGCGATCGGTCGCGGCGCACTACTTCGGTCCATTCGCGGGTGACTCGCGATACTGCCTCCGAAGAGAACTCGTAGGTGCTGCCCATTTCACCCCAAATCAGCAAGCCGAGCCGGTCCGCCCAATAGAGGAATCGGGGGTCCTCGACCTTTTCATGGATTCTCGCGGCGTTGAACCCCAGGGCCTTGATGAGTTCCACTTCGGCTCGCAGAGCTTCGGCCGAGGGCGCAGCGAGGTGCGACTGCGGCCAGTAGCCCTGCTCCAGCACCGATCGTACGAAGTACGGCCGGTCATTGAGCAGGAACCTGCCGCCCGCGACACCGACGCTACGAAGCCCGAAATAGGAGAAGGACTCGTCGAGAATGCTTCCGTCGTCAGCAATGATCGAGACATGCGCGTCAATCAGTCGCGGGTTTTCCGGTGACCAGAGGAGAGCTTCATAGGCCTGACCGTTCGCCTGCCGAGAAATTTGAATGGTTGCCTGTGATCGCGGCTCAACGGTCATGAAAGACTGCCGGGCGAGAATTCCGCCCGCGATGGACAGTTCCACCTGAACAGTAACGCTCGCCGCCGGGCGCCGTGTCAGGTCCACCTCGATCGCGACGTCCCCAGCCGGCACGTTCGGAATCCAACGCAGTGCCGTGATGCGCTGATCCGGCACAGACTCGAGCCAGACCGGTTGCCAGATCCCCGTGGTGCGGTGGTACCAAATGACGTGCGTATCCTCGAGCCAATCCTGTTTGCCCCGCGGCTGAGCTACGTCGTGGGGGTCGTCCTCGGCACGAACCACGAGCACGCAGTCCTCTTGGGGCGACAGCGCTTCGGTGATATCAAAGGAGAACGGCGTCTGGCCGCCCTCGTGAGACCCGATGAACTGGCCATCGATCCACACAGAGGCGCGGTAGTCGACCGCCCCAAAATGCAACACCACTCGGTCACGTGCGCGGGACAGGCCGCTCGCGGCCACGTCTTCGGGGCTGATGATGCGGGAATACCAGACAACGGGATGGAAGCCCGGCTCGGCGATTCCCGACATCTCCGACTCAGGTGGAAACGGAACAGTGATGACCCGGCCAAGGTGTGCAGGGTTTGCGAACCACTTCTCACGTCTGCCGATGTCGTGATCGTCGTGATCGAATGCCCACTCGCCGGCGAGATCGTGCCAATTCGGGCGGACAAGTTGCGGGCGGGGATACACGCCACCCTGGGCACTGGCAGAAAGCGGGAGAGAACGCGACATACCGCAATCATGCCGACAAATTACAGCGCTGTAAAGTCCAAGTTTTGGTCGAGGCGGCGAGGAGTGGATGGAGCGCTCTCGCGCACTTCGAGTGAATGCCCCACGATCCTGTGGCGGCCAACCCCCCGGTATCCAGCGATTCGTTCCTCGAGGAGATCGAAAGCAGCCGCGGCGATAGCGGTCTTCCTCGGCGCCACGGAGGTGAGTGTCGGGGACGTGTACGCGGCCAAGAAGGTGTTGTCCCAACCGACCACGGCCACATCTGCGGGTACCGATCGCCCGGAATTATGGAGGGCTTTCAATGCTCCGATCGCAAACCGGTCGTCGCGGCAGACCACGCCGTCAAAACGCACCCCGCGCTCAATCGCCTCGGCAACCGCACGAAGGCCTGCTTCAGCCGTGAATTCCAACGCCGTGAATACCAACTCAGGATCCAGTTGGACCCCAGCCTCCAGAAGACCCTGTTGGTAGCCGAGAAGGCGCTGATTCGTCGAACCAGTGATGTCCGCCGCTATGACACCGAGAAAAGCGACGCGTCGACATCCTCTCGCTAAGAGGTGCCGCGTGGCATCGAGAGCGGCCGAGACGTTGTCGATCATCACGTGGTCCGTCATGACAGGCATGGCCGCCTCGCCGAGCAAGACCAGCGGAGTGCCAGGATCGAGCTTCGCAATGTCGAGCGATTCCATGCGGACGGGGTGAAAGATTACGCCGTCGACCAGCCCAGCCTCTCGATCGCTGAGTACCGCCCGTTCCGCGATGGGATCGCTCAAGGTCTGCTCGATAATGACTCGGTATCCTCGACGAGTTGCTTCTTCGGCAATATGACGGGAGAGTTCCGAAAAGTACGGATGGTCGATTTCGGGGATCGCCAGGGCGATCATTCCGGTTCTTCCGGTAGCCAGACGCCGCGCCGTAAGGTTGGGTCGGTAGCCGAGCTGGTCAATTGCCGCTTGCACCTTCTCGCGGAGCGCCGGGGCCACGTGAGGATAGTTGTGAACGACGTTTGAGACGGTCTTCATGGACACGCCCGCGAGCTCCGCGACGTCTATGAGTCGAACCCTTGCCATGTTTGTCCTGTCCTGTCCAGTCCGGTCCGGTCCATCCTAAGGCGACTGTGGCCAGGCGCTGGAAACGGCTTTTGTCGCGAATCCTCGCAGACTAGACAAATATCTTTCCAGCGCTGTACATTGACGGAAGGCGTTCGTCTGCCGCTCCGATTGGTGCGGGGAATGGGCGGCCCGCTTCGCGCATGGGTCGCGGAGCGATGTTTTCGATGAGGAGGACGAACGATCATGAAGCAGAAAGACTTCCTGGGGCGGCGAATGATTGGGGCCACTGCCCTCGGTGCCGCACTCATGCTGGTACTGGCCGGATGCTCTGCGGGCGGAACCGGGCAGGCGGCGAGTGAGCCTTTCACCGGTGAATACACCGGACCTGAGGTGGAGCTGTCCTATTGGAACGGCTTCACCGGCGGGGACGGTCCGTTCATGGAGAAGATGGTGTCCGACTTCAATGCTGAGCATGACAACATCAAGGTCGTCTCGAACACGATGCAGTGGACAGACTTCTACCAGCGACTGCCCGCAGCGGTGACCGCCGGCGAGGGTCCCGACGTCGGCGTGATGCACCTGGACCAGCTCGCGTCGAATGCCGCGCGAAACGTCATCGTACCGATCGACGATCTCACCGAGGACCTGGGTCTGACGTCAGACGACTTCACCGACGAAGTCTGGAATGCCGGCGTCTACAAGGACGCCCGATACGGCATTCCGCTCGATGTGCATTCCCTGGCCATGTACTACAACACCGAACATTTCGCCGCCGCTGGGATCGAAGAGGCCCCGACCGACGCGGCTTCCTTCCAGGATGCGCTCGACAAGCTCAAAGCAGCTGGGTACGAAACTCCATTCTGGATGCCGACGCGGTGGCCGAGCCACCTCATGAACCTCTCCGTGCTGTGGCAGAACGACGGTGAACCCTATGGTGACGACGGGGCAACGTTTGATTCAGCAGCCGGGGTAAAGGCACTGGAGTGGCAGCGCTCCATCGTGGACGACGGTTACAGCCCGAGTGACGTCGCCATCGACTCTCAGTACGTCGCCTTCAAGAATGGTGAAACCTCGATCACCTGGGACGGCATCTGGCAGATCAACGATCTCGCCGAGTCCGGTCTGCCTTACGCGGTCGCCCCGGTCCCCACAATTGGTGACACAGATGCCGTCTGGGCCAACTCCCATAACTTCTTCCTCCCCCGCCAGGCAAACGCGGACCAGAACAAGGTCAACGCGTCGAAGGTGTTCATCGCTTGGATGAGCGAGCAGTCCGCCGAGTGGGCAGGATCGGGCATGATCCCCGCCCGTCAGTCGGTGCGCGATGCGGGCGCCCTCGACGGCCTGCCGCAAGAAGCAATCGCGGCGACGATCGATTCGATGCGTTTCTTGCCGCCCATTCCCGGAATCGGTGGGGTGCAGGCCGAGACCCTCGAAATCGCAGTCGCCGACGGGGTTCAGGGAACGACGACGCCGAGTGACGCGCTCAAAAAAGCCGCCGGAACGGCGACGAAACTCATGGCCGACAACAAAGCCTCGTTCGGGGACTGACCAATGTCGACGAAGGTCGGTGAACGCGTCCTCCCCACGGGGAGGGCGCGCCGCCCCTCGGCTTCCGACCCGGAGTCGCAGAAAAATCGTGGAATGCGAGCGGGCACCCGGCAGCAGGGGATAGCCACACCCTGGCTGTTCCTCGCCCCCTACCTGCTTCTGTTTAGCAGCTTCGTCATCCTCCCCGCAGTTCTAGGGGTGTGGATCAGTCTTCATTCCTGGGACTACACGTTGCCGAACAAACCCTTTGTCGGCCTCGACAACTACGTCGCCTTGTTCTCACCCGGATCGACGGTTTTCGGTCCGTTCTGGGGGTCCATGCGGGCCACCGGCATCTTCACGGTACTCAGCGTGCCACTGCTCCTGATCGTCCCGCTCGCCGTCGCCCTACTCATGAGCAAGAAGTTTCCCGGACGTGACTTTCTCCGAGCAATCTACTTCGCCCCCTACGTACTCGGCGTCGCCGTCATCTCGGTGCTGTGGCGATACCTGCTCGACAACAACATCGGGCTGGTGAACCACTATTTGGGACTCCTCGGACTTCCGGATGACACCGCGTGGACAACGACGACGCCCGCGGCCTGGGTCGCGCTCGTGGGAGTGACCGTCTGGTGGACGCTCGGATTCAACGCCGTCATCTACCTTGCCGGCCTTCAGGACATCCCGATCGAACTCTACGAAGCCGCACGTGTTGATGGGGCCGGACCGTGGATGCAGTTCCTGCACGTGACGATCCCCGGGCTCAAGCCCATCCTCTCGTTCATCACCATCATCACCCTCCTGGCATCCGCCAACATGTTTGGCCAGTCCTATCTGATGACTCAGGGCGGCCCCGGACGTGAAACGCGCACGGCCATCTATCAGATCGCCGACGCGGGTCTGCGCAACTTTCAGATGGGCAGCGCCGCAGCGATGAGTTATGTACTGACCGTATTCCTCATGGCGATCAGTGCCTTTGTCTTCTACATCTTTCGCGAGAAACAGCCCAAGAAGCTCAAGAAGGAGGTGCGCTCGTGAACGCTCTCACGACCAGGATCAGTGCCGGTTCCCGTGCACGCAGTGCACGTCGACGGAGTGGCATAATCACTCGGGTCGTCATTCTCGGCGCGATCGCAATCGCGTTCATCAGCCCGATCATCTTCATGATCGTGACCAGCTTCAAGACCCGGGCTGACGCAACGGCTATTCCACCGACGTGGATTCCCAATCCGATTTCCGTGCAAGCTTTCGCGTCTATCCTCGCTCCCGGTACTGCGACTCCGGTGCTGCAATGGTTCGCAAACAGCATGGTCGCAGCCGCCCTCAATGCGACGCTCGTCGTCGTCACGGCGTCACTGGCGGCGTATCCGCTCGCACGAATGCAGTTTCGCGGCAAGAATTTCGTCTTCGTCATCATCGTCGCGACATTGCTGGTGCCGCCGGTGATCCTGGTGATTCCCAACTACCTCATCGTGAGCGAACTGGGGTGGCTCAACTCGCTCGTCGCGATCATCATTCCCACGGCGGCGTCCGCATTCGGAGTGTTCTTCATGCGACAGTTCTTCGTCGGCCTGCCGATCGAGTTGGAGGAGGCCGCCCGGCTCGATGGGGCGAACCGATTCGTCATCTTCATGCAAGTGGTCCTACCGCTCGCCAAACCCGCACTTGCGACACTCGCGCTGCTCGCCTTCCTCGGCAACTGGAATGACTTCCTCTGGCCCGTCTACGTCTTGTTCAGCCCGGAGATACAAACACTGCCAGCTGGACTGTCCACGCTTCAGTCCGCAAATGCCGTGCGCTACGACCTTTTGATGGCCGGCGCGGTTGTCGCGAGCGTGCCCGTGCTGGCGCTGTTCATCTTCCTCCAGCGCTTCATCATCGTGGGCGTCTCTCGCTCCGGAGTGAAGGGGTAGCACGTGTGGACCTCTGCCCGCCGCGCAGCGGTAGCGTGTGTGGCTGGAGCCATGACCGCCTTCGCGGTGAGTGGCTGCACGGCGGCTCCGGAGCACTCGGCACTTTCGGCGCCCGCCGCAGCAGATGCTGCGGTACTCAACACGAATTTTGCAGACCCCGACCTGGTGGAGGTCGACGGCACGTACTTCGCGTATGCCACGAACGACAACAACCGCAACGTGCAGGTCGCCTCCTCCACCGATCTCCTCGATTGGGAGGTGTTACCGGACGCGTTGCCGGATCTCCCAAGCTGGATCATTCCGGGAAAGACCTGGGCGCCGGAGGTGACGAGACTCACCGATGATTCATTCGTCATGTACTTCACGGCGACGAATTTTGCGCCAACGCTGCAGTGCATCGGTGTAGCCACTGCCAGCAACCCGGCCGGACCGTTCATCGTTCAGAGCGACGCCATGATCATCTGTCCAGAAGACGAAGGCGGCGCGATCGATGCAAGCACCGTGCTCATCGACGACGTCCTGTACCTCGTCTGGAAAAATGACGGAAACTGTTGCGACCTCGATACCTGGATCCAGGCGGCCACGCTCTCTCCCGACGGGCTCAGCATCACGGGCGATCCCATCAGGATCCTGAAGCAAACCGAGGATTGGGAGGGCAACCTTATCGAGGCGCCCACCATCGTGGTCCGAGGTACAGGACTCCTGATGCTCTACTCCGCGAACTCTCACGGAGACGACCGATATGCGGTCGGTGCTGCAACCGCTGCCTCAATCGATGGCCCGTGGACGAAGGAAACGGGTCCGATCCTCTCGACCGAAGGGTCCGGGGGGTTATATCGCGGCCCTGGTGGCCAAGACCTGATCTTTGGTCTGAATGGTAAGGACTATCTCGTCTTCCACGGATGGGACAAGGACTACACGTACCGCGCACTTCACGTTGCGGAGACCGAATGGGACGCCGACATTCCTCGGGTCCTGATCCCCGAGTAGCCCAATTGCGCGTGAACTTCCCTGTATCTCCACTGATTGGTGTCCCATGTCACTCACTCCGCTGTCGGGAACCCAATTCGTTCTCGAGGCTTACGGCTACACCGCTGCGATCGCGAGCATCGGCGCGAGCGTTCGATCGCTCCGATATCGCGGACGGAACCTCATCGTGCCGTTCGATGCCAACCAGGTGCGACCTTTCTTCCGGGGTGCCATCCTGGCACCGTGGCCGAACCGAGTCGTGGATGGAAGGTACACATTCGGTGGCGTCGAGCAACAGCTCAGCATCACCGAGCCGTCGAGGGGCCACGCACTCCACGGACTCGCGTCCTGGTTGAACTTCGCAGTGGTCAGGCAGGCGGCCGATCGGCTCGTCCTCGCGGCAACCGTCGAAGCGCAGCCGGGATATCCCCACCGGGTGGCGCTGGAGGTGGATTTTGCGCTTGACGCCGGTGGCCTTCGAACGGCAGTCACGGCAGTGAATGCCGGTCCAAATGCCGCCCCTTTTGGCGTCGCTCCGCACCCGTACCTTGTTGCCGGCGATGGCCGCGTCAACGACTGGACGCTGGAGCTCGCAGCCCAGCGAATCCTGACCGTGACTCCTGACCGCCTCATTCCCCTTCACCTCTGTGATCTCGATGCGGGTGATCTTGCCGTGTTTGACTTCCGCACGCCGCGGACTATCGAAGACACCTTCATCGACCATGCATTCACCGGCTTCGACCGGGACGATGAAGGTACGGCGACACTTCGATTGACGACGACCGCGGGCAGTGGAGTGGAAATGATCTGGGGTCTCGAATGCCCGTGGGTTCAAGTGCATACGGCTGATCAACCAGTACCCTCGATCGACAGAATCGGACTCGCCGTCGAACCAATGACCTGTCCACCGGATGCGTTCAACTCTGGAATGAACCTGAACGTCCTTGAGCCATCCGGCTCAACGCGCGCCTCCTGGACGGTTCGTGCAATCGATTAGCTCTGCAGCCCGCTCCAGAATTGACGCGACTCGCGTCGCCGAATGACCAAACCGGCACGATAGCGCCTGACGTGCCTACCTCGGGGTGCCGACGAGGCACCCCTGGCGCTGACAGGGGGCAACGCGCAACCCGAATTCAGTCGCATCCACGCAGTGGCGGGTCATGTGCGATCGTGATAGATCTGAGATATGCACATTTTCCGCGCAGCCTGAGACTCTGCCCGGACATTCACCGTAAATGCACCTCCGAAAGTGAGGGCGGATCTTCCGTCTTTCACGGTCAAAATTTAGGGAGTGAAAGAAATGAAAGCAGTCGTCTATAAAGGCCCCAACGCGGTCAACGTTGAAGACGTTCCGGATGCCAAGATCGAACGCCCCACTGACGTTCTTGTTCGCATCACAGCGACGAATATTTGCGGTTCCGATTTGCACATGTACGAGGGACGCACCGATTTCGAGGTCGGGCGCACCTTTGGTCACGAAAACATGGGTGAGGTCATCGAGATCGGAAACGGCGTCGACGCCGTCAAGGTCGGCGATCGGGTCGTGCTGCCATTCAATATTTCCTGCGGGTTTTGCAAGAATTGCGAACGCGGTTTCACGAACTACTGCATGACCACTCAACCGAACCCGGTCGGCGCGGGCGCCGCCTACGGCTTCGCTGGCATGGGTCCGTATCCCGGCGGACAGGCCCAAATGCTGCGTGTGCCCTACGGCGATAACAACTGTCTGCGCCTGGGTGAAGACGCGGTAGAAAAGCAAAACGATTACGTGATGCTGTCGGACATTTTCCCTACCGGTTACCACGCTACCGAGATGGCCGGCGTGATCCCCGGTGACACGGTCGTGATTTACGGTGCGGGTCCAGTCGGACTGATGGCCGCCCTGTCCGCCACGATCAAGGGCGCGAGTAAAGTTTGGGTTGTAGACCGACGCCCTGACCGGCTGGCCCTCGCCGAGCAGATCGGTGCGATCGCCATTGATGACTCGAAGACGGACCCGGTTAAGTTCGTTTTGGACCAAACCAAGGGTATTGGCGCGGACCGGGGATGTGAATGCGTGGGTTATCAGGCCCACGACCCCCAAGGCACCGAAGATCCCGCCATGACTCTGAATCGGCTGATCCAGTCCGTGCGCATCACCGGGGGAATCGGCGTCGTCGGTGTCTTCCTTCCGGCAGATCCCGGCGGCGTCGACGATAATGCCAAGCAGGGCAAACTTTCCATTGACTATGGCCTGCAGTGGCTCAAGGGTCAAAGCATAGGCAGCGGACAATGCCCGGTGAAGAAGTATAATCGGCAGTTGCGTGACCTGATCGCCGCGGGCAAGGCCAAGCCATCCTGGATCGTTTCCCACGAGATCCCCCTCAGCAAGGCCGCGGATGCCTACAAGAACTTTGGCGAGCGCACCGACGGTTGGACCAAAGTCATCCTCAAGCCCGAGTAGGCCAACCGATCCTTCGTCGGGTATCCGCGCGTGCGCCGTCGCACGGCTACCCGGGATGAGGCAGTAGCACGTTCCGCGATGGCGACGACGGTGGCATCCGTGTTGCCGGACACTGCCGAGGGCATAATCGAGGCGTCTGCGACACGCCGTCCGTCGATTTGCGCGCCCGCACTTCCCGGGGCAGGGGCCCGACCGGCATCGGACCGCCGGTGCCCAGGATCACGGGATCACGGCTTTCCGTCGCCTCACCGACCCGGGAGTCGAAGTTGCCCTCCAAGGGCGCGATGTGTTCGTCCCTCGACCCAGGCAGGCCCAGCCTGGTGACAAGCGACGACGAGGTGACGCCTCCAGCGTGGCGACGACCTGCGTCTGGCGGAGCCGCAGCGCCTCGTCCCAGACGGTGGCGAACGCATCTGAGGACACCACCTGTTCGGCCGACGAGGTCGCCACGTGCGGCCGAGATCGCCCGCCACACCTGCCGGAATCGGCCGAAAGTGACGAGGTCGGAGCCGGTGCGTGACGACATCCGTCACGCCTGCGGCGAACAGAGGCACTCATTTCAGGGTTCGCTCGTTACTCTCGATGTATCGGCGCCACAACTGCCCTGGCGCCAAGGGAGCGATCACATGTTTGAGAGATTTACCGACCGAGCTCGTCGCGTCGTCGTTTTGGCCCAGGAAGAGGCCAAAATGCTCAACCACAACTACATCGGTACTGAGCACATCCTGCTCGGCCTGATCCACGAAGGCGAGGGAGTTGCGGCCAAGGCCCTCGAGAGCCTGGGTATTTCCCTCGACGCCGTGCGCGAGCAGGTGCAGGACATCATCGGCCAGGGCCAGCAGCAGCCGACGGGGCACATCCCATTCACGCCGCGCGCCAAGAAGGTTCTCGAACTGAGCTTGCGCGAAGCACTGCAGCTCGGCCACAACTACATCGGAACCGAGCACATTCTGCTCGGCCTCATCCGCGAGGGTGAAGGCGTTGCCGCCCAGGTGCTCGTCAAGCTCGGCGCCGACCTCAACCGGGTGCGCCAGCAGGTCATCCAGCTCCTCTCTGGTTACCAGGGCAAGGAGCAGGTGCAGGTCGGCGCGAACGAGCAGGCGAGCGGTCCGGCGGGCAGCCAGATTCTCGACCAGTTCGGGCGCAACCTCACGCAGGCCGCCCGCGACAACAAGCTCGACCCGGTCATCGGGCGCGAGAAGGAGATCGAGCGAGTCATGCAGATCCTGTCCCGCCGGTCCAAGAACAACCCGGTTCTGATCGGTGAACCCGGAGTCGGCAAGACCGCCGTCGTCGAGGGTCTCGCCCAGGCCATCGTCAAGGGTGATGTGCCCGAGACGCTGAAAGACAAACAGCTCTACTCGCTCGACCTTGGCTCGCTCATCGCCGGCAGCCGTTACCGCGGTGACTTCGAGGAGCGCCTGAAGAAGGTCACCAAGGAGATCCGCACCCGCGGCGACATCATCATCTTCATCGACGAGATCCACACCCTCGTCGGTGCCGGTGCCGCTGAGGGCGCCATCGACGCGGCCAGCATCCTGAAACCGCTCCTCGCCCGAGGCGAGCTGCAGACCATCGGTGCCACCACGATCGACGAGTACCGCAAGCACTTCGAGAAGGATGCCGCGCTCGAGCGACGCTTCCAGCCGATCCAGGTGGCCGAGCCGTCTCTGCCCCACACCATCAATATCCTCAAGGGGCTGCGCGACCGGTACGAGGCGCACCACAAGGTCTCGATCACCGACGGCGCTCTCGTGGCCGCGGCGAACCTGGCCGACCGCTACGTCTCCGACCGGTTCCTGCCGGACAAGGCCATCGACCTGATCGACGAGGCCGGCGCCCGCCTGCGCCTGTCGATCCTGTCCAGCCCGCCCGAGCTGCGCGAATTCGACGAGAAGATCGCCGTGGTGCGCGCTGCCAAGGAGACCGCCATCGAGGAGCAGGACTTCGAGAAGGCCGCCGGCCTGCGCGACGAGGAGAAGAACCTCCTCGGCGAGCGTTTGCGCCTCGAGAAGAAGTGGAAGTCGGGCGACGTCAAGACGACCGCCGTCGTCGACGAGGGTCTGATCGCCGAGGTTCTGGCCCAGGCCACCGGCATCCCCGTCTTCAAACTCACCGAGGAGGAGTCCTCGCGGCTCGTCTTCATGGAGAAGGCGCTGCACCAGCGCGTCATCGGTCAGGAAGAGGCCATCTCGGCGCTCGCCAAGACCATCCGTCGCACCCGTGCCGGACTGAAGGATCCGAAACGCCCGAGCGGTTCGTTCATCTTCGCGGGCCCCACCGGCGTCGGAAAGACCGAGCTGGCCAAGGCGCTCGCCGAGTTCCTCTTCGACGACGAGGCCGCCATGATCTCCCTCGACATGAGTGAGTACGGCGAGAAGCACACCGTGTCCCGACTGTTCGGCGCCCCTCCCGGATTCGTCGGCTTCGAAGAGGGCGGCCAGCTCACCGAGAAGGTGCGCCGCAAGCCGTTCTCCGTGGTGCTGTTCGACGAGATCGAGAAGGCCCACCCTGACATCTTCAACTCGCTCCTGCAGATTCTTGAAGAGGGCCGGTTGACGGATGGCCAGGGCCGCGTCGTCGACTTCAAGAACACCGTGATCATCATGACCACGAACCTCGGTACCAAGGACATCAGCGGTGCGCCCGTCGGTTTCCAACTCGAGGGTGACACGTCCACCGGTTACGACCGGATGAGCGGCAAGGTGAAGGATGAGCTGAAGAAGCACTTCAAGCCCGAGTTCCTCAACCGCGTGGACGAGATCATCGTCTTCCCGCAGCTGACCAAGCCGGAACTACTCCAGATCGTGGACCTGTTCATCAAGCGCTTGGGCGAGCGCCTGCTCGACCGCGACATGACCGTGGACCTGACCCTCGCCGTGAAGGAGCACTTGATCGAGGTCGGCTTCGACCCCGCACTCGGTGCCCGTCCGTTGCGCCGTGCCATCCAGCGCGAGGTGGAGGACCGCCTGTCGGAAAAGATCCTGCAGGGCGAGCTCAACGCCGGCGACCACGTGCACGTGGATTACGTGGGAGGGGAGTACATCTTCACCACGACGGTGCGCGCTTCCGCCGTCGCCGTCGGCGTCAACACCACGGCCGCAATCGGCACGGGGCCGGGCTCGCCCGACCTCGCGGTGACCAGCGAGTAGCGGTAACCCGGTAGAAGGGGCCCGGCGGAGACATCCGCCGGGCCCCTTCTCGTTCTTGCGGCTGCCTAGACTGGTGGCTTGGATGTTCCGAATGAGTGAACCGAGAGAGATCGGTGGGCAGCGAATGCAGGAGTTTTTGGTGCGCCGGGCACGCACCACCGATGTGCCTCGAATCCAGGCGCTCGTGGCGCCACTGGTGCAGGAGCGTATTCTGCTCGGCAAGGAAAGCGTCGTCTTCTATGAGGCGGTGCAGGAATTCCGGGTGGTCGAGGATGCCGACGGCACTCTGATCGGCTGCGGCGCCCTGCACGTGATGTGGGAGGACCTGGGCGAGGTGCGCACCCTCGCCGTAACCGCCGACCGGCTCGGCCATGGCGTCGGCCACGCGCTGATGGACCGGCTCGAAGCGGATGCTCGCGAGCTCGGCCTCAGCCGCCTCTTCTGCCTGACCTTCGAGGTGCCATTTTTCGCCCGGCACGGCTTCACCGACATGGGCTCCGAAACCGTCGGCCCGCAGGTGTACGCCGAGCTCGTGCGCTCGCACGATGAGGGTGTCGCCGAGTTCCTCGACCTGGCCCGAGTCAAGCCGAACACGCTCGGCAACACCCGGATGGTCAAGCGGCTCGACTGACCGTCTGGAAGCTGGCCGCAGTGGGCAGAAGACAGCGAGAGATTACCCGTTCAGGTGCCGCTCAGGTGAGGGTAGTTATGGAGATTTCTGCTCATCCGAGCGAAACGCCCGAATTCACTGATTGTTACTTCGCAGGTAGCGCACTGGCAACACCGCCTCCGTAGCATGGCGATCACTGTCGATCGTTAATAGCTGAGGAAAACTATGTCGCCTGCACCGAACAGCCGTTTGAAACTGGCTTTTTCTGCTCTACTCGGAGTGGGGCTGGTCGCCAGCCCCCTGGTGGCCCTGCCCGCCTTCGCCAACGTCGGCGGCACCGGGGTCGTGATCAACGAGGCCTACCTGAACGGCGGCAGCACGGGAGCGACCTACCTCAACAAGTTCGTCGAGCTCTACAACCCCACGGACGCTGCCGTCTCCCTCGCCGGCACCTCGCTGCAGTATCGGTCGGCCACAGGCGCGGCTAACCCGTCCGGCACGCTTGCACTGAGCGGCTCGATCCCCGCCAAGGGGTACTACCTGGTGCAGGGAACGGCCAACTCGACCAGTGGCGCGGCGCTGCCCACCCCCAACGCCACCCTCGGCTTCTCTTTCAGCGGCGGAGGCGGGACCCTCTTCCTCGCCAGCCAGGCCACGCAGCTGACGGCCCCGGCCACGGGATCCCTCCTCAACGCCCCGGGCGTCATCGACCTACTCGGCTACGGCACGTCGCTGACGTTTGAGACCACGGTGGCGTCTGCCGCCTCCGTCACCACCGCGCTCACCCGCGCCACGGGCCTCGACACCGACGTCAACTCGGCCGACTTCATCGTCGCGGCTCCCACCCCGACGAACGCCGCAGGCGAGACCGCAGCGACCCCGGTCGACCCGACCGCGACGCCGACCGCGACGCCGACCGCGACGCCGACCGCGACAACTCCGCCCGTGCCTGCCACCGCCCTTGCGATCAACGAGATCCAGGGATCCACAGATGCGGGCGCCCAGACCGGCAAGGTCGTCACCACGACCGGCGTCGTCA
This sequence comes from Cryobacterium sp. TMT2-15-1, assembly GCF_004402345.1. Lineage (NCBI taxonomy): Bacteria > Bacillati > Actinomycetota > Actinomycetes > Micrococcales > Microbacteriaceae > Cryobacterium > Cryobacterium sp. TMT2-15-1. Next base: position 32,669 of record NZ_SOGD01000003.1, read on the forward strand.
CCGCCACATATCCCACGGGCGGTTTCAAAGGATTTTACCTGCAGACCCCCGGCACCGGCGGCGCGGTCGACCTGACCACGCACACCGCGTCCGACGCCCTCTTCGTTTACACGAACGCACTGGCCGCCCCGGTCACGGCCGGCGACTACGTCTCCGTCACCGGCACCGCGAGCGAGTTCTTCGGCCTCACCCAGATCACGATCGCCGCGCTCAGCGATGTGACCGCGTTGGACAAGGCCGGGATCGTCGGCCCGGTGCCCGCCACGGTCGGCCTCCCGTCAACGGATGTCGCACGTGAGTCTCTCGAGGGCATGCTCGTCTCCCCGCAGGGCGACTTCACCGTCACCAACAACTATGCGACCAACCAGTACGGCGAGATCGGCCTCGCGGCCGGAACCACCCCGCTCGTCGGCCCGACCGTCACCGCTCGCCCGGGAACGGACGCGTACACCGCGGCCGTCGCCGGCAACAAGGCGCGCGCGGTCACCCTCGACGACGGTGCCACCACCAACTTCTTGTCCAGCATCAACAAGGACAAGCCCGTCCCCTACCTTTCGACGACCAGCCCGGTGCGCATCGGCGCCGCCGTCACGTTCGCGACGCCGGTCATCTTCGACTTCCGCAACAGTGCCTGGAAGTTCCAGCCGACCACCGAACTGGTGCCTGCGACCGCCGCAGCCGTGCAGCCCGCCACCTTCGCCGACACCCGCACCGCGGCACCTCGGTCGGTAGGCGGCGACATCCGTCTGGCCACCTTCAACGTGCTCAACTACTTCGCCACCACCGGTGACTCGATCTCCGGCTGCAGCTACTACACCGACCGGGCCGGCACGCCGATCACGGTCAACAGCGGATGCGACGCCCGCGGCGCGGCCACCCAGGTCAGTTTCGAGCGCCAGCAGGCAAAGATCGTCTCGGCGATCAACGCCCTCGACGCCCACGTCATCACGCTGGAGGAGATCGAGAACTCGGCCCGCTTCGGCAAGGACCGCGACTTCGCCCTCGCCAACCTCGTCACCGCCCTGAACACCGACGCGGGCAGCCCGGTTTGGGCGTTCGTACCCTCACCGGCCGCCCTCCCCGCCAGCGAAGATGTCATCCGCACCGCATTCATCTACAAGACCGCCGCGGTCGAAACCGTCGGCGGATCGACCATCTTCGACGACGCCGCGTTCGTGAACGCCCGCCAGCCGCTCGCCCAGGCGTTCCAGTTGGTCGGCGACGCCGGCAGCAGCTTCCTCGCGATCGTCAACCACTTCAAGTCGAAGGGTTCCGGAACCGGCGCCGACGCCAACACCGGCGACGGCCAGGGAGCCTCGAACCTGTCCCGCGTGAACCAGGCGACCGCGCTCGTCAAGTTCGCCGACACGCTGAAGACCAGTACCGGCATCGCGCGCGTCTTCCTCACCGGTGACTTCAACGCCTACGACCAGGAAGACCCGATCAAGGTCATCACCGACGCGGGCTACCTCAGCCAGGAGGCCAAGAGCGGCGAGTACACCTACGCCTTCGGTGGCACCGTCGGCTCGCTCGACCACGTGTTCGCGTCACCCGAGGCAAATGCCGCGGTCACCGATGTGGACGTCTGGAACATCAACTCGGTCGAGTCCGTTGCGCTCGAGTACAGCCGCTACAACAACAACGTCACCGACTTCTACGTGGCCGACGCGTTCCGCTCGTCGGACCACGACCCGGCGATCGTCGGCTTGGACCTCGCCAGCCCCACCGACGTCGACATCAACCTGCTCAACATCAACGACTTCCACGGGCGCATCGACGGCAACACGGTGAAGTTCGCCGGAACGATCGAGCAGCTCCGCGCGGAATACGGAGACGCGTCCACTTTGTTCCTCTCCGACGGTGACAACATCGGCGCTTCCCTGTTCGCCTCGGCGTCGCAGGGCGACAAGCCCACCATCGACGTGCTGAACGCGCTCGGACTCAAGACCTCGGCCGTGGGCAACCACGAGTTCGACCAGGGCTTCGCCGACCTCACCGGGCGCGTCGCCGAAGCCGCCGACTTCGAGTACCTCGGCGCGAACGTCTACCTGCTCGGAACGACGACCCCGGCGATGCAGGAATATGCGATCTTCGATGTCGACGGTGTCTCGGTCGGTGTGATCGGCGCCGTCACCAAGGAGACCCCGGCGCTGGTGTCGCCGAACGGGATCGCCAGCCTGAGCTTCGGTGACCCGGTCGCCGCGGTCAACCGGGTCTCGGCCCAGCTCACCGACGGAGACCCGGCCAACGGCGAAGCCGACGTGCTGATCGCCGAGTACCACGAGGGTGCCAGCGCCGGAACGCCGGACAACGCGACCCTCGAGCAGGAACTCGCCCTCACCGACAGTGCGTTCGCAGTGATCGTCACGCAGACCTCAGCCGAAGTCGACGCGATCTTCACCGGCCACACGCACAAGCAATACGCGTGGAACGCACAGCTGCCCGGTGCGCCCGCCGGCGTCACCCGCCCGGTGCTTCAGACCGGCAACTACGGTGAGAACATCGGTCAGGTCGTGCTGAACTACGACATTGCCTCCGGTGACACCACGACCGTGAAGAACCAGAACGTCAAGCGCTCGGTCACCGCCGACGCCACCCTGGTTGCCGCCTACCCGAGGGTCGCCTTGGTGAAGACAATCACGGATGCCGCGCTCGCCCAGGCGGCCGTCATCGGCAACCAGCCGATCGGCTCCGTCACCGCCGACATCACCCGCGCCTGCCTCGGTGGCACCGCACCGTGCGCGGAGAACCGGGCCGCACCATCGGCGATGGGAACCCTGGTGGCCAACTCGCTGCGCGAATCGCTGGCTGACCCGCTCAAGGGCGGCGCCGAAATCGGCGTGGTCAACCCCGGCGGCATGCGCGCCGAGCTGCTACTCGCACCGGACGGCGTCGTCACCTACGCCGAGGCCAACGCGGTGCTGCCGTTCCTGAACAACCTGTGGACGACCAGCCTCACCGGGGCCCAGTTCAAGACGGTTCTGGAGCAGCAGTGGCAGCGTGACGCGGCCGGCAACATTCCGAGCCGTCCGTACCTGCAGCTGGGCCTCTCCGACAACGTCAACTACACGTTCGACGCGAGCCGGACCGAGGGTGACCGCATTACGGGCATCTGGATCAACGGCTCGGCAATCGACCCGGCGCGCTCCTACCGGGTCGGCTCGTTCAACTTCTTGCTCACCGGAGGCGACAACTTTCGGGAGTTCAAGAACGGAACGGGCACGCGCGACTCCGGTCTCGTCGACCGGGACGCGTGGATCTCCTACATCACGGCCAAGAGCCCGCTGACGCCGTCGTTCGCCACCCGCCAGGCCAGTGTCACGGGTGTCCCGACCGTGGGGGTCGAGCGCGGCGCCTCGGTCACGTTCACGGTGGGCAACCTGAACCTGAGCTCGCTCGGCGCGCCGAAGAACACGGCGCTGTCGTTGGTCTGGGCCGGCAGCAGTGCCAGCCTGGGCACGGCCGCCGTTGATGCAACGGGTGCGGCGACGGTCACCGTCACGGTGCCGCAGGATGCCGCGGCGAACAGCGAGCTCGAACTCACCACCACGGAGTCCGGCACGATCGTGCGGGTGCCGATCACCGTCGTTGTGCCGGTTCCGCCGACGAGTGAACCGGTCGCCGCCAGCCCGAAGGCGCTGACCAAGGCGCTCAAGAACGCGATCGTCACGGACGCGGCCACGTATGCCGTGGGTGCCCCGGTCACGGTCGACGTCGGGGCGGCGCGTGCCGGTGAGTTCGTCTCCGTATCGCTGCAGTCCAAGCCAGTGGAGAACCTGGGCGGCTGGCTGCTGGTGAACGCGCAGGGTGAGGTCAGAACGACCCTGCCGGCCGACACCCGTGCGGGCAAGTACAAGCTGGTCGTGCAGGACGAGAACGATAACGTGCTCGGCTGGACCGAGATCAGGGTCGACAAGGCGCCGCGCGGCCGGTAGCCCGGGGCAAACCGGACCGGCGCGAAACCGAGCCTCTCGAGGTAGGCCGCGCCGGTTCGGCGTTTCCCGCCCGACACGCGCACGACACGCACAGCATTGCCGGCGGCGCCGGTATACCTCGTTAGCCTTGGGTAATGTCGACGATCAAACATCCGGTCGGCCCCCAGTCCAGCAAGGTGTACTGGCGCCGTCGTCTCGTGGTGGGCCTCGGCCTGCTCATCGTGCTCGCCCTCCTCATCCTGATCATCTCGTCCATCGTGCGCCCGGCCGCCGGCACCGGTGTGCCCGACAGCACTCCGACGCCCGCGGCCGAGGCCGCCGGGTCGGAGGTCTCCGCCTCCGACCCGGCGGCCGACCCGGCCGCGTGCGCCCCCGCATCCGTGCAGATCGAAGCGACCACCGACGCGGTCAGCTACGAACCGGGGGCAGAGCCGATGCTCTCGCTCAGCGTCACCAACATCGGCGACGTGCCGTGCGTGCTGAACGCGGGCACGGCGACGCAGGTGTTCACGGTGTCGAGCGNCATCGGCGACGTGCCGTGCGTGCTGAACGCGGGCACGGCGACGCAGGTGTTCACGGTGTCGAGCGGCACGGATGTCTACTGGACGTCGACCGACTGCCAGCAGGAGCCAGGCGACGCCGACGTCACCCTGCAGCCGGGTGAACCCGTGAGTTCCGGCGAAGCGATCGCCTGGGACCGCACCCGTTCGAACCCGGACACCTGCGGCGAAGCCAGCCGCGATGCCGCGCCGGCCGGCGGAGCGGCCTACAACCTGACCGTGAGTGTCGACGGCATCGAGTCGGCGAACCCGAAGCAGTTCTTCCTCTCCTGAACCGGCCCGGCCGCCGTTCGCTCGTGGCGTGCCCCCCAAGGGTCGGATTCGGCGTGTCACTACCGCGCCAACTGGTTGAATGGAAGCCGTGACTGACGCTACTCCACCGACGCATTCCCCTGCCCTCGCTGCCGCTCTGGCCGCCCAGGATGTGGTCGCTGTGGCCTATGCCCTGCGCAACGATGTGATGATCGTGCCGCAGCTGGTCGTCAACGGGCAGGCGGAACAGGTGCGGGTCTTCGGCCGTGAAGGCACCGACCGCCGGATGCTGCTGCTCTTCTCCTCCGCCGAGAACTACGCCCGCATGGTTCCCGACGAGATCGATCCGCAGATCATGGTCGGTGACGCACAGTGGCTTCGCGAATTCCTCACCGTGCACCAGCAGGTGCTCGAGATGGTGTTCTTCGACGTCGCCGGTCCCCATGTCATGCAGGCCGCACCGGCGGACCTGATGCGCGCCCTCGGCCCGCTGCCCGGCGAGGAAGAAACCGGCACGAGCGAACCCGGCCGGTAGCGCCCGACTGACCCCCTCAGGCTGGGGGTCCCCAGACCCCCGGCCGCGGAGTCGGCCCGCGCTAGGCTGGCGCTAGACAGTGTTCGGCCCGCTCCCGAAGCGGAATCCGACGGACTTTTCACGGTCAGCATTCAGCCTGTCAGGGAGCAGGTCAATGTGGTGGGGACCGAACAGGGTCTGACCGACGCCCGCCTCGCGGGCGTCGAGCGACAGTACTGGATCGACCGCAATGTCGCCCTCCAGGACGCCGAGGCCTGGCTCGCCGAGTTCGGCGACGGGGAGCACGGAGCGACCGCGCGACGGCTGCAGGTTGTCGTCGCGGCCGTGCGCATCCGTCGCGGCGACCCGAGTCAGAGCGCCGTTGACGTGCAACAGATCCTGAGCTGGGCGGAGCAGCACGGCGAGCTCGCCCTGCAGTCGCGCTGTCACGACGTGCTCGGTTCCGTGTTCGAGATGGTGGGCGACCGCGCCCTGGCCCTGGAACACGCCGTCGCCGCGAACGACCTGCTCGAGGAGTCGGAGGTTCCACTCATGCGTGCAGCCGCCCGCAAGTGCCTGGCCGACGCGCTCGGCTCGGCCGGGTCCCTCGACGAGGCGCGCCGCCGATACGACGATGCCCTCCGCCTCGTGATCGATGACCCCGAAACCATCATCCGCTACAACATCCTGAACAATCTCGCCTACACCGAGTACCTGGCCCACAATCAGGTTGAGGCCCTCGCGGCAGTGGAACAGCTGATCGGCCTGTCCGAGGTGGGCGACCGGCAGATCGGTATGTACGCCCTCGACACGGTCGCGCGCGTCTACCTGACGGCGGGGAGGCTGGACGAGGCGGAAGCGAAGCTGCTGCCGGCGATGGACCCGGCCGTGGGCGACCTGCATCCCGACGGGTCCGCAGTGGCTCTGGTCACGCTGGCCGAGATCTATCGCACGCAGGGCAAGCTGGCCCGGGCGCAGACCGTCCTCGACCGGTGCCGCGAGCTGTCCCAGCGGTTCGGGCTCACCCGCTGGTCGACGGAAGCGGCCAGGGAGCAGGCCGAGATCCATGCGGCCAACGGCGCCTTCCGCGCCGCGTTCGAGGCGTACCGGCACTTCCACGAACAGTTCGAGGCGCTCGGTGCGAGCGAGAACGAGTCGCGCGGGCGCATTCTCGATGCCATGTTCCAGACCGCCGAGTCCCGCCGAGAGAGCGAGCGGTACCGAGAGCTGGCTGAGCGCGATCCGCTCACCGGGTTGCACAACCGCCGGTTCGTCGATGAACATCTCAGCGCCGCGCTGATGCGTCTGCGCGAGGGTGGGCCGAGCGTGGCCATCGCCATGGTCGACCTCGATCACTTCAAGCGCATCAATGACACGCTGTCGCACGAGGTCGGCGACACTGTGCTGCGCGAGGTGGGCAGCATCCTGATCGCTGCGGCGGCATCCGCGGCCGACGGCATCGCCGCACGCCTGGGCGGCGAGGAATTCCTGCTGATCATGCCAGGCATCGACGCCATCGAGGCGTACCGGCGTTTCGAGGCGGTCTGCCGCTCGATCGCTGATCACGACTGGTCGCCGATCACCGGCGCCCTGCCGGTGACCGCGAGTCTCGGGATTGCCCTGGCGCCTGCCGACGGCCAGCAGAGCTCGGACCTGCTGCGCGCCGCCGATGTGCGCCTGTACGTGGCCAAACGTGACGGTCGCAACCGGGTCGTTCACGCCGCCATCGTCTCCACGTCGACCCCGGAGGCGGAACTGCTCGCGGCCCGATGACCGCGGTGGGTCGGGCTTTGCGGGGGTCGAGCGCCGGGCGCTCGAGCTCGGCGAGACCCCGGTGACCCGAACCTGCCGCTCGCCCGGGACATCCGTGGCGGCCCGCGCCGGATGCTCCCGTCTAGAACGCGCGGTCGAGCTCGGCGTCCCGTGCGGACTGGCCGGTCGCGATGGCCGCGGCGACCGCGGTGCCGATCGCGCCGGCCTCGGCATCGAGGCGGATGGTGAAGCCGAGCCGGGCAGCCTCGGCTGCGCGCAGCTTGGCCGCCGACACCGGTCGCACCTCGCCGGCGAGGCTGATCTCGCCGAACGCCACGGCCCCCTGAGCGATCGGCTTGTCCTTGAACGCGGATGCGATGGCGAGGGCGATGGCGAGGTCGGCGGCCGGTTCGGTGAGACGGATGCCGCCTACGGTCGACACGTAGACATCCATGCTGCCCAGCCCCGACAGGCTCGCCCGGCGCTCGAGCACAGCGAGGAGCATCGCCACCCGTGAAGAGTCCACCCCGTTGGTGACGCGGCGGGGGTTCGGAGCCTGGGTCTTGATCACCAGAGCCTGCACTTCGACCGGCATCGCCCGGCGGCCCTCGAGCGCCACCGTGACGCAGGTGCCGGACACGGGGGTGGAGCCGCGGCTGAGGAACAGCGCGCTCGGGTCGGGCACCTCGGCGATGCCGTCGCCGGTCATCTCGAAGCATCCCACCTCGTCGGTCGAGCCGAACCGGTTCTTGAGCGCCCGCACGAAGCGCAGCGCGCTCTGCCGGTCACCCTCGAACTGGCACACCACGTCGACGAGGTGTTCGAGCAGGCGGGGCCCGGCGATCGAGCCGTCTTTGGTGACGTGCCCGACGAGCAGGATGGGCAGGTTGCGGTCTTTGGCCACCCGGATCAGCGTGGAGGCCACCTCCCTCACCTGGCTGGGCATGCCCGCAAGGCCGTCGGAGAGCGAGCTGGCCACCGTCTGCACCGAGTCGACGATGACGAGGTTGGGCTGAACGGCGTCGATCTGGCCGAGGATGGTGGCCAGGTCGGTCTCGGCGGCGATGTACAGCTCGGGTTGCAGCGCCCCGGTGCGCTCGGCCCGCAACCGCACCTGGCTGACCGATTCCTCGGCGCTGACGTAGAGCACGCGGGATTTGGCGGCCGCTGCCTTGGAGGCCACCTCGAGAAGCAGTGTCGACTTGCCGACGCCGGGCTCGCCGCTGAGCAGGATGACCGAGCCCGGCACGATGCCGCCGCCCAGCACCCGGTCGAACTCGGCGATGCCGGTAGGCCAGTGCGAGACGGCCGTGGTGTCGACGTGGGTGATCGGACGGGCGACGCCCGCGCCGGTGACGCTGGCCGGCTTGAGCGCGCGGGCCAGGCTCGCCTTCTCGGTGGTGTCCACCACGGTGCCCCACTGCTGGCATTCGCCGCAGCGGCCTGCCCACTTCAGGGTGGTCCAGCCACACTCGGTGCAACGGAAGGAGGAAACGGGTCTGGCCATTCTGCGAGCCTAGCTCGGGCCGCTGACACCACCCGATTCCGAAGTGTTCGCCACCGGAGTCGACGTGGGATCCGGCGCGGGGGAGGGCAGGCCGACCGACACGGTCGAGGGCAGGCCGGCAGGCGCGTGTGCGGATGAGGGCAGGTCGACAGCCGCGTTGGGGGCATCCGGCCCGGCTAGGGCGGCAGGCCGGATGCCCCGCACCAGATGAGCGCTCAGCGCCGGAACGAACGCCTCGGCCCAGGCCCGGTAGCCGCGGTTATTGGGGTGGAACAGGTCGCCCGCGACATGCGTGGCGACGCTGCGCAGCCCGAGCCGCTTCGTCGTAGCGTGGAGCGGCACCACGCGTAGCTGGTGCTCCGCGGCCACCTGGCGGATGATGCGGTTGGCGACGGCGACCATCCGTTCGTTGCGGGGCAGGTGGAAGCAGGGTAGGTCGGCGACCAGGGCGTGCGGGGGCAGCGCCGCGAAGACCTGCCGGATGCCGGCCTCGAAGACGGCGGCGTCCCAGAGGGCGATGTCGTTGGCGCCGATCGCGACCGTGACGATGTCCGGGGTGAGCTTCACGAACGTGGGCAGCTGGTCGCGCACAGCCAGTTCGACCGTGGCCCCCGACACGCTCAGGTTCACCACGCGCACCGAGCGGCCGGTGGAGAGACGGATGTGGTCGGTCAGGATTCCGACATAGCCGCGGTGCGGGGAACTCGCCCCGATCCCCTGCGCAGCACTGTCTCCGATGACGGCGTAGATCAGCTCGCCCTTGTCTTTCGCGCGGGCGCGCCACCAGAGAGAGTGCACCGGCAGGGTCTCATTGAGAATCACCGAGCTCTCGGCGATGCGACGCTGGAAGCCGCGGTAATTGATCACGGCGGCGGCGCCGAGGCCGGCCGCTGTGGCCAGGGTTCCGGCAGTGAGGGCAAGGGAACGGAGCCTGTGGTTCGCGGTGATCACCCGGTGAGAATACCGCTTCGTGCTGGGTTCTCGTCGTTCAGGGTCGTTCGGGGCCGTTCAGACACGGATGTCCGCCGCCGCGATTCGCGCAAGGCCCCCGATTTCAACTAAACTCTCCCTCGGTACCGTGTCCGAGCGGCCGAAGGTGCAACTCTCGAAAAGTTGTGTGGGGGAGACTCCACCGTGGGTTCAAATCCCACCGGTACCGCCACAGATAACCCCCTGCAGCCCAGTGTTTCATTGGGAAGCAGGGGGTTTTTTCTTGTCCGGAATGACCCAGCGGTAACGCAGCGGTAACGTAACGTTTGGGAGCGGGTGTGAGCAAGTGTGAGTTGAGGCGCGCGGAGTGTGGTGACCCACGCGACTGCCGGGTAGCCCGCACCTTCCTGGCGACCATCTTCATGGTGCGCTGTGGCGGCTGGAGAGCAGCCGTTTCAATGTCCTCGCATCGATCACGGCGAGGGGGTGCGCTGTTAGTGAGCGCATGGAGCTACGCGGCCTCGACACGCCCGACATGTCTGGGAATCAGCTGTGTGGCCGATGTCTCCGAAATGCACACTCATACACATTCACCCTCGCCGGGACGTGTACCTGTCTGGAAGCGGAACGACCCATACGAGACAAGGGGAACGGGCCTATCCAGCTTCAACGGTCGTACACATTCTCGCGACGACAACTCAAGTTTAGGACCCCCCGGGCGCGCACAGATTCAAGGGAGTTGAGAGGAGAGTGCACATCTGTACACATACTTATCGTGGGTGCGAGCAGAGTCGCTAGGTTTAGTGATCCGGCGGTACAAACGGCACACGCGGTCCGTCCACCCGAGATCCGCGTAAATCCGCGGAGGTTAAGGTTGATTCGATGGGTTTTCGATTTTTCAAAAGCGGAACATCGCCGGTGCTTTTCCGGCGGGCTCGCGCCTAACGCACGACGACCGCCACGTCTGAACGCATGATGTGCTATCAAACTGCTCCTAAAGCAGGGAGCCGGAGCCACCGGAACTTAGTCGCACAATCAGAGGCGAGTGCCGTCGTTCTTGTTCCAATCTGGAGGCCACTCCTCGCGCGCAGCGTCCACCCACTCCGGTGACCTGCCTGGCCAACCTGTCGCCAGTGTGTCCCTTTGAACGTAGTAATGGCTTCGGTGCTCCGCGCCGCCCGTCTCCAGCACAGCTCCCCCAGGAGTGCGGCGCCAGGCGCGCCATACTTGTCCTCGCTCGGCGGTCTCGACCACGAATCGAAGATCAAGTCCGCCAAAAAGCACTTCGCCGCGATCGGCATCGACGACTACGCAAAGTCGAGCCCGGAGAATTGGAATCTGTGATGCATAAGCGCCGGCGTCGATCGATTTGAAGGATGATTCCCAGCTAGTTGTTTGCTTGGTCATTGCCGGTTTGCTGCCCGAGTCACCAGAGACGGGCCTCCGCGAATTTCCCGGTTCTGATGTGCTCAAGACTCGTTGCCAGAATCAAACGTTGCCAGCGGAGCGCTACCGGGATTGAAGCTCAGGTTGGGTGATCCTTATGCCAATCTGGGTACACCCCAACTAGGCGTCAGATTATAGTGTGGAACTTATGTCAGACAACGTCGGTTTCTTCATTCTTTGACACTCGCCGGCGTGGCTCTTGGAGTCGCCCTGACACATCGCGGTCAGTCGTTGGTCATCCAGCGACAGCGAATCCACCCGAAGCGACGCGAGGACTACTCGTTGTCTCGTTCGAATGTGAGCCACGCGGTGATGTCGAGTGGTTGAGTTGGCGGCAGGTCGATCGCTGATGGGCTGATCTTTCGCGGTGCGGGATTGGTCTGCGGTGACTCGCTCATTTGTCTCCGTTGGAGTTTGGTGTAGATGTGGCGCTCGGTTCAAGAGCGACGGGCGGAGCCGAAGAGGGAGCGGGAGTCGGCGGGGCCGTCGGCGTCTGCTGTGTGAGGGGCCGCACTTGGGCAAAGGGTGGCACGGCCGGAGCAGCGGTGGAGAGGTCGGGCTCACCGCTGGGTTGCAAGTTATAGTCCACCGAGTCGACCGTGTTGAGTGGGAAAACGTTCCAACCGGTTCTCCCCGGTACGTCGGAGCTGGGGACCAAGAGGACCTCCGTCCCGTCGGCGCCGTATGTGGTAACCCACGGTGTGGCGTTCGGATCGCCGACTGTCGTGAGTGGTTTTCCATCCTGGTCGAAGAGTTGCACGCCGGTGAGAGGTTGACCGTCTGAGTCATAGGCGAACACATTGGAGACCTCGTTACCGTCGAGGAGCAGGCCTTGTGGAACGTAGTCCTCCACGTATTGGTCGGCCGAACTACTCCACGGTGTGGCGAGCACAAGAAGAAGTGGCAGCGCGATGATCGAGCAGACGCTGACCAGTGTCCTAAGCGGTGGCAGCCATGACCAGGGCAGCCATCGTCCCCGTCCCCATTGCACGCTGACGGTGACAAATAGCAGGAGCAGAACCCACTCAGTGCCATTCGACGGCAGAGTACTGGCAAGGCTGGTGTCGATAACTAGAGCCGAGATGACCTTGTAGACGGCCCAGCCCCGCAGCACCCACCAGAACGGTCGGAGTGAGATGAAGAAGTCCAGGGTGTGCGAGCCGATCACTGTCGATCGTGCCTTACGGGCGAGGTTTGATCGCTGTGCGTTGGCCCAGGTGCGAAGTTCGTTGGCGGTCCAGGCGGATGGCAGCCGCGGCTTTCCCCTGACTGGTAGCCCGGCCGCAGCCCGCAACTCGTCGGCGTAGCCGACAGCATCGCCCGGGTCGAAACTTTGCGCATCGAGATCCTCGGCTTGCTCGGTCAGATCCGCTTCAAGTCCGTCCGTGAGTTCTTCGACATCTTCACTGGGAAGGTCGCTGAGCGCGGCGCGCACGGCAGCGGCAAAATCACGGATGGCCAGGGTGGGTGAGGTGGTCGTGCTCATGACTTGTCCCCGATCGTGCGGATGGTAGCGGTGGGCTGGTGCTGTTCTGTGAGGAGGAGTGACATTGTGTTGGCGAACCGAGTCCAGCTGGCTCGTTGTTCGGTAAGCATGGTCCGTCCCTCAGTGTTAATTCCGTAGTACTTGCGGTGCGGACCGCCATCGGAGGGCACGACATAGGTTGACAATGCACCCGCGGTATAGAGGCGCCGGAGGGTTCCATAAACCGAGGCGTCTCCCACCTCTTTGAGGCCGGCAGCGCGCAGGCGCCGCACAATGTCGTAGCCATAGCCGTCTGCTTCCTGAATCACGGCGAGCACCGCGACGTCGAGCACTCCTTTGAGTAGCTGTGTGGTGTCCACGTATCTCCTCTGACGCATCACACACTACTACGCGGTACGCGGTAGTGATTCCAGCGCCACGCCGGATGATGGCACCGAACAGTCATTTTCCGAAGTCGCCTGCACAAACTTCCGTACTCGCCTGCACAATCGTCGCGGCGATGCCCCCCTGGCCGAGTTCGAGCGGGCCCTTATCTCTGGGCGCACCGTGGCCGGGCTCGCCGCGGCGCGAGCACGGGGGAGGACGGGTGGGTGTCCGTTCAAGATGACGCCGGCCACGATTCGCCTGGCCATGGCCGCCATTGGTCAGAAGGAGACGAAGGTCCGTGAACTTTGCAAGGAGCTTGGGATCACTCGGCAGACGCTGTACCGCCATGTTTCACCGACGGGGGGAGCTACGGCCTGACGGTGCGAAGCTTCTCTCCAAGAATTAGCGGCCAGTCCGAGGCCTAGGCCTTTCGTGACAGTACGGGATGTCTCGCAACTGACGGTGACTACCGTCATGCAGCCAGCAGGTTAAGCGACGTAGTTATGAGAATCACCGCACCACGAGATCCGGCGTTCTCGAAAGGCGCAGGAGATGGAGCTTGAGGCGCCTCATATCCCTACGGTTACGAGACGACACATTGGCCGATCTGGGTCGCTCATCACGATCCCGAATTTGTTCGCCATTTGGGTTATGGGTGGTCCGCTCCTTCAGCTGAGGTCGACTTCACCTGCCATGCTCATCCTGGAGCTGCCACCCAACGGAGCAGCAACGCGAAAATCCACTGGAGGCATTGTGACGATGATCAAACATCTTGAAGTGGGCTCAGTGTTGGCTGCAACATTCATCGATGGCATCGAGGAGACCCCGCACGTAGTGGGAACTTTGAAACTCGACGATGAACGAGGAGTCCGAGTCTTCATCCCGTTCGTTCAGGGCAGCAAAGACTTCGAATCAGTCGAAGACTGGTTTGACGGGCAGAATCCCCCTCCTCATTTATCAGTTATTGGTAACGATCTCCGAATCGGCCTCTTCGGCTGTGGCTTCAGTGGGCTGACTTCCAACACTCCACATGGAACTGCGGAAGGGCACATCGATGCTGAGGAAGCCGTGTTGAAGGAACGTGACGGGGAGTTCTCGGACCCTCTGCGAGTCAAAGAAGTCACCTCAGAGATTGATGGACTCTACGAATGGGCGCGGCTGAAATCAGTCACGACTGACCATTCAACAGAGGGGGACGGCTGGTCATTGACCAACACCCTTGTCTTCACGGTGAAGGCCGCCCAGGGTCTTGTATGGCGACAAGGTGATGCCACTCTTTCCGTTTCAACAACGTTCAACGGGTCCAGCGGTCGCGGAATCAACCTCGAAGAGAAAGCAGTCCTCCGCAGCGCTTTTGATCTTCCGCGTTCCTTTGACGGCGCTCACTGAAATTCCCCAGTTCTGCTCACCGAAATTCCCCACTCCGGGTCGCTTCCGCACATAGAAGCGGGCCTTCCTCGATGCTGATGGT
>NZ_SOGD01000051.1:0-88231 GCF_004402345.1 Cryobacterium sp. TMT2-15-1
AGCCGGACTTCGTGCACGTCTTCGTCGACGGCCGCATCGCCGAACAGGGCGGCCCCGAACTCGCCGACCGCCTCGAAGACGAGGGCTACGATCGCTTCCAGAGCGCCGTGGTCGCCCGATGAGCCTCGGGACAACTGCACTGCAACCGGCGGAATCGACCCTGGGCGCGGCGCGGTTCGATGCCATCCAGGAGGCCCTCAAGGATGTGATCGACCCGGAACTCGGCATCAACATCGTCGACCTCGGCCTGATCTACGACCTGGGCTGGGACGATGAGAACGACGCCCTGATCATCCACATGACCCTGACCTCGGCCGGCTGCCCGCTGACCGAGATGCTCGAGCAGGAGATCGGCGTCAACCTGGACGGCATCGTCGACCAGTTCCGCATCAACTGGGTCTGGATGCCGCCGTGGGGCATCGACAAGATCACCGACGACGGCCGGGAGATGATGAGCGCCCTTGGATTCAACGTCTAACCAGCCCGTTGCCACCCATCGGCTTCCTCTGACCGAGGTGCGCCGATGACCTATGTGATCGCCCTGCCCTGCGTCGACGTGAAGGACCGCGCCTGCGTAGACGAGTGCCCGGTCGACTGCATCTACGAGGGGGACCGCTCCCTCTATATCCACCCCGACGAGTGCATCGACTGCGGCGCCTGCGAACCCGTTTGCCCGGTCGAGGCCATCTACTACGAGGACGACCTGCCCGAGAAGTGGGCCGACTACTACAAGGCCAATGTCGAGTTCTTCGACGACATCGGCTCGCCCGGCGGGGCCGCGAAGTCCGGCGTGTTCCAGAAGGACCACCCTCTCATCGCCGCCCTGCCCCCGCAAGTGCGGCTCTGACCCTGCCGCGCTCCTCCAGGCCGAATTCGACGCCGAGCCCTGAGCCATGCCGCCCCGCGAACGGGGCGGCATCCTCGTCTGCGGAGAAGACCGTTCCTCCGAGGCCGAAGGCCGTGTTGTTGGCGATCCCGACGGCCTCCTCGACGCTGTCGTAGCGCAAAATCGACAGCACCGACCCGAAGATCTCCTCCCGGGCGATCCGCATGCCGGGCGTCACGTCGGCGAACACGGTCGGCGTGACGTAGAAGCCCCGGTCGAACCCGCTGGGCACGTCGCCGCCGGGCGTGGCGCGGGCACCCTCCGCCAGGCCCGACCGGATAAAGCCGCGCACCGTGTCCCGCTGCGCGGCGGTCGCGCTCGGCCCGAACACGGTCGCCGGATCCATCGGGTCACCTTGGGGCGCGGCCGCGATGGTGGCAGTGACCATGTCCACCAAGTCGTCGTAGCGGCCCCGCGGGGCGAGGATACGGGTCGAGACGCAACAGGTCTGCCCCGTGTTGCGCATGCAGGTGCGGATCAGCACTTTCGCCATCTGTGCCAGGTCGGCGTCGGGCAGCACCAGGGCCGACGACTTGCCGCCGAGCCCCAGGGCTGCCGGGCGCAACAGCTCGCCGCAGGCCGCACCGATCGAACGGCCCACCGGGGTGGCCCCGGTGAACGCCACCTTGTCGATGCCCGGGTGCCGCACGAGGGCGTCCCCGACGGCGCTGTTACCGGTGACAACGTTGACCACGCCCGCCGGAATACCGGCGGCGACGACGGCATCCGCGATCTGGCGGATCGAGAGGGGGGTCGGCGACGCCGGCTGGAAGTTCCACGGCGCGATCAGGGCACAGACCCCGACCGGGTCCTGGCGCACCACGGTCTCGGCGGAGCCGTCGGGGAACGGGCGCACATCGTGCGCCTCCAGGTGTGGCGCGAGGGTGGCGAAGTAGCGGAAGATGGCGGCCGCATTCGAGGCGGCACGGCCGGTCTCGTATACCGGCGACCCGTTCTCCCAGGTGTGGGTGTGCGAGATCGCCTCGCTGCGCTTCTCGACCTCGTCGGCCAGCCGCCTCAGGTAGACCGCTCGTTCGGAGGGGGCCAGGTCGCGCCAGCCGCTACCGGTGAAGGCCCGGCGGGCCGCGCCGTCGATGAACAGGTCGTCCGTGTGGGTGTACGGAACGGTCGCGAACGCCGTCTCCATCAGAGCACCGAAACCTTGAGCAGCGCCTCGGCCCGGTCGAGTTCGACCGTCACCATCTCGAGCCCGGCGGCGGTGATCAGCTCCGGCAGGATCTCCGCGCGCAGCCGGCGGCAGTAGAACGACGGCGTCTGGACGAACCAGCTCGAGGCCAGGGCGATGCCGGCCGGGGTGAAGCGCCAGAGCCGGTCGGCGTCCCGCACCAGCGAGTCTTCGATCGAGTGCGACACCGGGCGGGTGTCGTGCCCATCGATGATGTCGGTCACCCGGGTGATGAACGCGTCGTCGTAGCCGAGGCCGGGCAGCACCTCGCGGGCGATCTCGCAGCCCGTGATCTCGTGTTCGAACCGGATCTGCACCTGGCGCCAGTTCGTGCCGAAGCCCTCCGAGATGATCTTGATCTCGTCGACGCAGGCCCAGCCGGTGTCGTGCAGCAGGATGGCGACCCGCGCCACCAGGGAATCGGCCTCCGGGTAGGCGTCGCAGCGGCGCTCGGCGAAGGCGAACGACATCGGGATGTGGATGTCGTTGCCGCGCGTGCGCATCTCCCGTGCGACGGCCCGCCAGAGCAGGTCGAGGTCGGTCGGGGAGGTGTCGGTGACGCTGATCCGGGAGGTGTCGATCGGGTGTTCGGTCTACAGGATCATGGCGTTGTCACTTTCTCGGAGAGCGCCGGGGCACCGGTGGCGAGCTTTTTGAGGGGGAAGGAGGTATCGGAGGCGGCATCGGCCGGAACGGGCTGGCCCTTGTGCAGGGCGTCCCACACGGCCATGAAGTCGAGCGGGTTGTTGATGCAGTCCGCGGCGATCAGCGTGCCGCCGCGGTAGTAGAGCACGGAGAACTTCTCTGAGCCGGGGTCGCCGCGCAGCACGACCCGTTCATGGCCGCCGGAGAGCCCGGCGATCTGCAGTTCCAGATCGGCCTGGTCGGACCAGAACCACGGCACCGTCTTGTGCTCGGCGGGGATGCCCAGCAGGGTGGCGGCGGCGGCCTTGGCCTGCTCGACGGCGTTCTGCACGCTCTCGAGCCGCAGCCGGCCGTTGCCGAAGTCGACGATGGAGGGGTTGGGCATGTTGGCGCAGTCGCCGGCCGCCACGGTGACCCGTCGCTGGCGAGCGCGCGGGTGTCCACGACGATGCCATTGTCGACCAGGAGGCCAAGCTGCTCGGCGAGATCGGTGCGCGGGATGACGCCGACCCCGACCAGCACCACGTCGGCCGGAACGACGCTGCCGTCGCCGAGTTCCAAGCCAATCACCCGATCGTGTTCGCCGCGGAGGCGCACCCCGGTCGCGTTCAGCACGACGCTCAGGCCGCGTCGGCGGTGCGCCTGGAGGTAGAACGCGCTGGTTTGTTCGGAGACGGCCCGGCCGATCAGCCGCGGGGCGGCTTCCAGCACGGTGACGTTCTTGCCGGAGGCCCGGGCCCCGACTGCCACCTCGAGCCCGATGAACCCGCCGCCGATCACAACGACGTTCCGCGCCTGCCGCTGCTGCTCGAGTATCGCGGCCTCCGTCGCATTCCGCAGGTAGTGCACCCCCTCCAGTTCGGAGCCCTCGAACGGGATCGTGCGCGGCATCGCGCCGCCGGTGAGGGCAAGGCGGGCGAAGGGGAAGGTGCGCCCGGATTCGGCCACAGCCACCCCACCCCGCGCATCGCGGGTTGACTTCACGATGCGTTCCCGGGTGACGAGCTCGATCCGGTGGGTCTGGTAGAAGTCGTGGATACGGAATGCGAGGGAGTCCGCGGTGGCCGCTCCCTTGAGGAACGCTTTCGACAGCGGCGGCCGCTGGTAGGGCGCATGCGGTTCCTCGCCGACCAGGGTGATCGGTCCGGTGTCGCCCAGCTCAATGAGGAGGTCAAGAATGCCTGACGGATACAACGACCACGACGTGACCGCGGAGGATGACTATTGCGTTTCAGGACATCCGGTGCCAACCCCGTCGTCGCATCCATAATGGCCGCGCACGACCCGGCAAAAGTCAAGGACTCGAGCCGACAACTGGATTCGATAGTCCGGTGGTCGAAGTTATGCCACCGGGGAGTGGGCGTCCGCACAATGTGTTGAAACACAGGCGGAGTATGTCAGAAGTTCTGCGAAGGTGGCAGGAGGCGCAATATGACGGGGGCGTCGATGATCGATATGAGGCGCTTCAACAGCGCACGTTGAGCAGTCTGAGGAGCAATGATGCCCGAAAGAACCCCGTTCGTCCGTCGCCGTACCGCCGCCCTTGGGGCGGCCGCTATGGGAGCGGTTGTTGTGGCGAGTTTGCTCGTAGCCTCCCCCACCACCGCTGCTGACCGTGGTCGTGATCCGCTTGTTCAACCCTTCGCGTCGTCATCCATATGGAATACCCCGCTTGGTTCAGACGCCAATTACCAGCCGACATACCTGCAGGTCGAGCCGCGGGTAACGCTGGATCCGAACTACGTCGTGGCGACCGGCACCGATTACGACACGTACGCTCTCGGAAGCCCAGATGGACCTTCGTACACATCGAGCGGCGTGACTTTCGGTGGCCGGTGTTCGGGAACCTCCGATTTCGGCCCTATTCTTTTCCCGACTGATTTCATGTTGGGGGATGCGACCCTTTCGCCGCAGTTCAGTACCCCGAACAATGCAACTGCCGTTGTCTATCCTGATGGGCGGACGATCGCCCAATTGCAACCTGGTGCGAGGTGCCGGGCAGGCTCGAATCCCCACGGCTACCGGGCGACTGAGAGCGACCTTTACGATGATGGTACGTACGGCAGTCACTTCGGCTCCGGGCTGTCGAGCATCGGAGGCCAGATCGGTGTCGGCGAGATTGCCGGACCGGCTCCGATCCGGCATGCATTGCAACTCGAGTTGTGGGGCGCGAAATACTTGACTTATGACGCGGCAGATTCAACGCCGGGATTCCGGTGGCCGGCGGATCGTCATGATTATGTCGCCCCCGACCGCGTTAACGGGTACTGCACGCAGGATCCCTGCTCATCATCACCAGATCCGCAGATGCAGATGGGTGCCCTGCTGGCCATTCCACCGTCTACGACCGCGGCGTCGCTAAACATCACCAATCCAGCGGCGAAGAAGATCTTCCAGGCGTTAAAAGACTTCGGCGGATACATCGTTGACGACACCGCGTGGTCCACCGCGCAGATCGGTATCGACTCGCGTGCAGAATCTGAGGTGGACATCACTGACCCTGCTTGGACGGCCGATGTCACTCGGATCTTTGCCGCATTGAACGTGATTACCAATAGCGACGCGGAGCACATCGGTGGTGGCGGAGAACCGCGGGTTGCGCCCGTAGCCGAACTCGCTAAGCCGACAACCAAAGCAGCGAAGGCCCTGAAGCTGAAGGACGCGCGGGCAAGTGCGTCGGACGGATCGCTTTCCGCGCAACGTGCAAACGACGGCCGTGAGTCGTCGGGGTGGAGCGCCGGTGTTCCGCTGGCAAATGGCCAATGGTTCGCACTCGATCTGCTCAAGCCGCGAGACTTCAACCGCGTCAGTCTGAACTCCGACGCTTTTGCCTTTGGGTACGCGCAGGACTATGACGTTCAGGTTTCCGACGACGGCTCGGCGTGGACCACGATCACGCACGGGTCCGGAGCCCGGACGAGCGTGATCACCTTCCCGGTGCAGCACAAACGGTTTGTTCGTGTGTTTAGTAACGGTTCTGGTATCGACCCTGCTCACCAATCTTGGTCGATCGGTGAGTTTGAACTGTTCAATGCCCCCGGTATATCGTTCGGAACGCCAGCCCCCCTGCCAACACCGACCCCAACCCCCGAACCGGAGCCGGCGGCCTATGACGAAAGTTTCGACGGCGCCGCCCCAGGCTGGGACACCGGGGCTAGCGGCACCATCGCCAGTGGGCGGCTCGAGTTGCTCAACTTCGGGGGTGACGCACGGGCTGTGCTTACCGGTCATGAATTCGGTGGTGCCGGCAACCCCTATGCCCTGCATGCCGAGGTGAGCACCATCGCCGGCGACAACAGCAACAAAGCGCGCATCTTCTTTGCCGCCGCCGCGGATGGGTCCGAGTATGCAGTACAAATCGGTGGAGGGGCCTCGGGCAGCGTGGAGTTGCTGGAGCGCACCCCGGGCGGGGACACCGTAATCGCCACCGCTACGGCACCGTATTCAATCGGCGCATCGACCGAAATCACGATCGCGGTCGCCGCCGACGGACGTACGACGGTTACCGGGACCAGCGGCGGCCTATCCACTGTCCTGATCGAGGCGACACCGACTGCAACCAGGGCCGGACTGATCGGAATGGAGACCTTATACAGTCAGCTCGCCATCTACCGAGTACGCGTCACCATTCCCTGACACACAGGCTCGGGTGCCACTGATTCTGGCGGGGCACCCGAGCTTGCCGTGTTCTACCCACGGTAGTAGCGGCGGTAGCTGCCTGGGGATACCTCGCACGCCTCAGTGAAGCTGGCGTAGAAGCGACTGGTGGATCCGAAGCCTGATAAGGCCGCGACCTCCGAGACCGGCGCGTTGGTGGTCAGCAGCAGGCGCTGGGCCTCCGCGATTCGGCACGCGGTCAGATACGCCCCGATCGTCTGCCCGATCACCCGACGGAATAATGTCATCGCGTAATTCGGACTCAGATGCAGCGCACGCGCGACATCGTCGACGGTGATGGGGTCCCGGGAGTTATCCGCAACGTATTGTGCCATCAGGGTCGCACGCGAGACAGAGATGTGGTCTGCGCCGGTGGATCCTGATGCTGCCGCCAAACCTGAATGAGCTGCAATGGCTTCGCGGTGAGCAAGCCGCCGCATCATCGCTTCCATCTCGAGGACGGCGATCGCCCTCAGCTCAACGTCGTGAACGTCCGTCGCCCACTGGTGGAACATCCGGCTCTCGCGGCCCCCATGCTCGGCCAGGGCGAGGCTGCCATCGAGCTGTTCACCCACCAGGACAGGGCGGCCGTTGAGCAGAAGTTTCACGACGGGAGTGGGGAGCCGCCAGGCTAGCGCTGTACCGATTGGCAGATGCAGCCAGTGCATAGTCGTATTCGGCTCCGCGTTGATGAGCTGGTGCGGGATACTCGCCCAGAAGATTGCCATGGTACCGGCGGGGACATCGAATCTCCGTCCGCCAAGCAGATAGCTGATAGCGCCGCCGGTGGGCAGGTTCACTTCCAGGTGCTCGTGACGGTGTGCAACAGGCATGGGTCGTGGCTTTCCATGCCAGCATTCCAAGCCGAACTCATCATGCCGGGTCGATGTCGTATCCTTCGAACTGACTATCGACGGGCCCGGGACGGGCGCGGTGTGAGCCATGCCCATCAGCTACGTGGGCGGGCGCCCCGGATAACAGCCCGATAGGCAATCGAACTGTCTTTCGGTGTGCGCTCGAGTGTCTGATAGTCAACCCTGACAATGCCGAAACGCCTGCCATACCCCAGGGCCCACTCGAAATTGTCCATAAGCGACCATACAAAGTAGCCGCGCACGTCGGCACCGTCGGCAATGGCATCGGAAACCGCTTGAATGTGATCGAGCACGTATTTCGTGCGCTGCTCGTCGTGGATAGCCCCGTCCAGCGAAACGACGTCGTCGTAGGCGGCACCGTTCTCCGTGACGTAGAGGGGCGGCAGGTTGGGGTACTCCTCGCCGAGCCGCACAAGTAGCGTGCGGAGTCCCTTGGGATTCACCTCCCAGCCCATCGCCGTGCGGGGAAGGTCGCGTAACGGGAAGGTGATGTATTCCGAGCCCACGAACGGCGAGCCAAGCGGCTGGCCGGCGGTGTCGACGAAGAGCGGGTCGTTCGTCCCATCAAGCGGATGACCGCTCACAACGTCATCGTGGTAGTGGTTTACCCCCAGGAATTCGATCGGCTGCGAGATGATCTGAAGATCGTCGGGGCGCACGAGTCCGGTCTCACTTACCTCATCGAGGCCGAACTCAGCGAGATCCTTCCGGACGTCAGCTGGGTATTCGCCGCGCACGATCGGGTCGAGAAACATCCGGTTCTGCAGCCCGTCGAAGCGCCGCGCCGCCTCACGGTCGCTCAAATCGGATGCATCGAGTGGAATCGAGTTGGTGAGGTTGAGCGTGATGCCGAGGTTCTCGGCGCCCAACTCGCGGAGGCGCTGGACGGCGAGACCGTGAGCAAGGTGCTGGTGGTGCACCGCGGCGATGGCGGCAGCCGGCTCCTGACGACCAGGCGCGTGCACGCCTGCCGCATATCCGAGAAGCGACGAGCAGAAGGGCTCATTGAAAGTTGTCCAGTGTCGCACCCGGTCGCCCAGCGCCTGATGGACAATCTCGGCGTAGTCGCGAAAACGGTACGCGGTGTCGCGGTTCGTCCACCCTCCCTTATCCTCTACAGCCTGCGGAAGATCCCAGTGGTAGAGCGTCAGCCACGGCAGAATGTCGGCCCCGAGCAGTTCGTCAACGAGCCGAGAATAGAAGTCCAGTCCGACCGGGTTCACGTCGCGGTCGGCGGGACGGATGCGCGCCCAACTAGTGGAGAACCGGTAGGCCTGTAGGCCCAGCTCTTTCATCAGTGCAACGTCGGCCGGCATCCGGTGGTAATGGTCGACGGCGGTGTCGAGTGTATCGCCGTTGAGTACGGCGTGCGGCGCCCGGGCGAAGGTGTCCCAGATAGATGCTTCTTTACCGTCTTCGAATGCAGCACCTTCGATCTGGGCGGCAGCGGTGGCCGAACCCCAAATGAACGTGGGAGGGAATGAGGTCGTCATGACGGGGACTGCTCCTTGGGTGGTGGTCCTGCGGTACGTATGAATTTGGAGGCTGTCGAAAGTTAGATTGGCCGGCACTTACGGCACTTGATCTACCAAGCACCCGCAGGACGAACGGACTACAAGCTTTGCTGGAAACAAGCTTTGCCCAACGTTGCGCGAGGCGGGATCGAGTGCGGCCGCAACTGCAGCCTTGGCGAGTTCTTCGGTGGGCTGGCGAACAGTGGTGAGTGGGGGCCAGCTGAATTCAGTCTCGATCGTGCCGTCGAAAGACACCACGGCCATATCTCGGGGAACGGATAACCCGTTCTCGTGTATCGCGAGGAGAGCGCCGATCGCTTCGAGGTCGGAGCTGGCGAAGATTGCGGTGGGGCGGGGTGTGCGTTGGAGAAGCCGTTGTGTTGCTTCGTAGCCGCCGCGGCGCGAGTAGTCCGTCAACTCGATTGGGCCGAGTTCAAGGTTGGCCTCACGCAGGGCGTCCTGCCAGCCGAGTTGTCTGGCGTCGAGTGAGCGGCTGCCGCGCCGGCCACCGACCAGCATTCCGATGTTGTGGTGGCCATGTTCGACCAAATGCCGTACGCCGAGCTTTGCGCCGTCGCGGAAGGCCGTGCTGATCGTCGCGACGCCGTGCACGACTGTGGACTGGTCGATGAAAACGCGCGGAATGCCGTTGACACGCTGGGAAGCCAGCTCCTCATCGGCGAGGAGGCTCAGCGTTATGATCGCCTCCACACCCCGGCTAACGAGACTTTCGGTGTTGCGCACTTCACGCGCAGGGTCCGAGCGGGAGTTAGTAATGATGAGGTCGTACCCGTGGGCGCTCGCCGCACGCTCGATTGCGGAGGCCAGTTCGACGAAGTGAGGGTTGGAGGTGTCCGGGACGACGATACCGATCAGTTGGGATATACCGAGCTTCAAAGCCCTCGCAGTGTAGTTGGGTTGATATTGGAGAGTATCGATGGCTTCGCGAACGCGTTTTGCTGTCGCGGGGGCGACCCTCCCGGGAAGTCCATTGATGACATAGCTGACGACCGCCGTACTCACGCCCGCGTATTTGGCGACGTCGCTTCGGGTGACAGATTGTTTAGCCATAGTTCACTCCATTTGAGCCCGTCTTTGTTACTGCTGTAACCGAGTGTAGGGCGGCCCGCGCAACTGGCGGGTAAGGATGACCACAACTGTTTGCACAGTTGTTCGTTACTCGTGTAACATTACCTTACTTGCGGAGAGCACTTTGGCTAGCTGCAGCAATTCAAAGGAGAGTTTGATGAAGTGGACGAAGATGTCTGCCGCAGTAGCGACGGTCGCGATTACCATCGCCGGCCTGACGGCGTGCAGTGGCGCTGAAGGAAACGAAGCCGCCGAGATCGAGGTTCTGACCGGTTCCGCCGTCGGGAGCGCGCAGCACAGCGCACTTGAGTCAGCCGCAGATGCGTTCGAGAAAGATAATCCCGGGGTGAAGATTCGCCTGGTGCCAGGGGGCGGGTCTTTCGAGGGGGACCTCAAGGTGCGACTGGCAGCCAATAACGCGCCGGACGTATTCAATACGCACGGCTGGTCTCTCGACCGGTACAGCCCGTTTCTCGTCCCGCTCTCCGATGAGTCGTGGGCGAGTGATTTCAATCCGGTGCTCGACGCCGCGATGCGGGACGAAGCGGGTAAGTTTTATGCACTTCCGATTGACGTTGCCGTGTCCGGCATCGTCTACAGCGTTCCGGCGCTGGAGAAAGCCGGCGTCGACGCATCGACGATCACGACCTGGGACGCGTTCGAGCAGGCTGCCGACGCCGTCTTGGCAGCTGGCATCGTTCCGATCGCCGTGTCGGGTAAAGACAACTGGACGGCCGGCAACCTGTCTGACTGGGCGGCCCCCGGCTACTACTCCGAGAAAGACCTCACCGACCTGCAAGACGGTAAGTTCGATACGGGTGTGTATGCGGGAATGCTTGAGCGCCAAGCGGGATGGAGTTCCGCCGGATATTTCAATAAGGACTACAGCTCCGCGACGGGCGACGACGTCAACCGCCTGATAGCCACGGGAGAAGCCGCATTCGCATTCCAGGGAAACGGTCTTGCCCAAAACGCCACGGTGCTCAACCCGGATGTTCAGCTGGGATTCTTCCCGGTGCCGTCTGAGGTGTCGGACCCGTACCTGGTCGGCGGCGAGAGCATGGCTTACGGTGTCTCGAAGACTGGAGAACACAAAGAGATTGCTCTGGACTTCCTGGCGTACCTGGCTCAGCCTTCAGTGCTCGGGCCCATCGCGGAATCAATCGGCAATGGGCCGGGCCTCGTCAACGCTGAGTCCAGCCTGGGGATTATGCAGTCCAGCTACAACAAGTACGTGACCGAGGCAGCTACGACCGTGGTGCCATTCTTTGACCGGGTCCACCTGCCTAACGGGATGTGGAACAGCATGGTCATTGCTTCGGATGCGATCATCACCGGCCAGTCTTCATCAGGAGACGCCGCTACTCAGATGAAGACGGCGTTCGACAGTGTCTACGGTCAGGACTAGCACCGAGCGCGGCTCCCGCATGACGAGTCGATCAAGATTCGGCCAGACCGCCGGCGGGACGGCCGCACTGCGGTCGCCCCGCCGGCGCGGCGGCGGCGTGCAGAGCCGGAGCATCAATCTTTTCTATGTGCCAACGCTCCTGGTGCTGATCGTTTTCACGGTGTACCCGCTGGTGTCGGGTATCCAGCTGTCTCTCACCAGCTGGGATGGGTACAGCCCGGAGAAGGCCTTTACCGGCGTCGACAACTACGTACGCATGTTGACCGATTCAACGTTCCACCTCGTATTGCTGAATACCCTCGTTTACGGCGTCGGCAGCACCCTCATCCAACAGGTTCTCGGCCTTGGACTCGCGGTGCTGCTCGATCGACCGGTCCGAGGTCGCGCTGTGCTGCGTGCCATCATCTATCTGCCTGTGCTCGTGTCACCCGTCATTATGGGCACGATGTACTACTTCCTCTTCCAGTACAACAATGGCGCGTTGAACACAGTTGGGGCTGTATTCGGCGTTGAGAAGACGGCGTGGTTCGACGATGCCGGCATCGCCGTGGCAATCATCGTGATCGTCAACTCCGCACAGTTCGTGGGCATCTCCATGATCATTTACCTGGCCGGCCTCCAGTCCATCCCCGAAGACATCAAACAGGCCGCCAGCCTCGACGGCGCATCCGGATGGGCGCATTTCCGACACATCACGCTTCCGCTGCTTCAACCCGCGTTCGCAACCAGTATCGTACTCAACCTGATCGGCGGGCTGAAGCTCTTCGACATGATCAAGGTCCTCACGGGTGGCGGCCCCGGTTATGCCACGAACTCGGTGTCAACCTACATCAGCGTCGCTTACTTCAACAATCAAGCGGCCGGGTATGCGTCCGCGATGGGAGTAGTGCTCTTCGTGCTGATCCTTACGCTCACGCTTGCTCTTAACGCCGGGCTCAATCGCAACAAATTGGAGCTGTGACATGCACGAAAAGCTCGCCTTCCGTTCCAAATTGTTTATCGTTCTGTTTCTTGCCCTGGTCGCGCTGGCGCAGCTGGTGCCATTTTGGATGGCGATCACGACCGCAACGAAACCCGCTGACGACCTATCGTCCGTACTGCTGCCAACCGTCAATGGCATTGAGTGGTCGAACTTCAGCGATGCGCTACGGATCGGCAACATTCTTCGGGCGATTAGTAATACGGCATTCATCACTGTTGTATCGACCACGTTGGTGTGTGTGCTCGGCGCGACAAGTGCCTACCCTCTGGCGCGCAGGCTGACCCGTTTCAATGGGTTCGTCGCCGCCGGCATCCTCAGCCTCATTATGATTCCGCCGCTAAGTATCCTGGTTCCGCTGTACAGCCTTCTCAGTCAGATTGGCGGATTGAATACCTACTGGGGCCAGATCCTCGTGATGGTCGCGGGTGGCCTGCCACTCAGCATCTTCCTCTACACAGCATTCCTGCGCAGCATCCCAGAATCACTGGATGAAGCAGCGCGCATCGACGGGGCGAATATGATCCAGACGTTCTTCCATGTGATATTCCCGCTATTGAAGCCCGTCACTGCGACCGTCGTTATTCTCACGGGCGTGCAGATTTGGAACGACTACGCGATGTCCAACTACATCCTGACCGATCCGGTTAAACAGACGGTGGCTCCAGCAGTCGCCGCCTTCTTCGCCCAACAAGCAAGCAACCGGGGCGCTGGCGCGGCTGCGGCACTCATCTCAGTGGTGCCCATACTTATCGCCTATCTATTTTTACAGCGCTATTTCATGCGCGGGTTGGTCGCTGGAGCAGAGAAATGATTCACATGGATGACGTAATAACAATGGAACACGAAATCGCACAAATTGAAACCGAAGTCGATACCTGCCCGGATGCCACTATCCACCTGACGGCGGGCAGGGTGAGCCTTCTTGTCGATATAAGCAAAGGTCGGTTACCGTCGATTCTGCACTGGGGCGCAGCCCTAGCCGAGGTTGACGCCGAAGTTGCTGCGGTACTCGTCCGCGCGGTCATTCCGGTGATTGGCTCGAATAATGTCTCAGAGCCGCCGCGCCCCGCGATCCTGCCCGAGCATCACACTGGGTGGGTCGGCCGCCCGGGGCTGACCGGATCGTTCGATGGTACTGGCTGGTCTCCCCGCTTCCGTTCCGAGTCAGTCAGCCTGAACGGGGTGCCGGTCTCAGGATTTGTTGAGTCTGAACAGGGGCTGCTCCGTGTTGATGCCCAAGACGACTCCGGTCGGCTACAACTCAGGCTTGAAATTGAACTCGAGCAAAGTGGGCTGGTTCGTGCCCGAAGCACGATCAAAAATCTTGGAGAGGAGAAGTACTCGCTCGATGAACTCTCGCTGACATTTCCTATCCCCGGCGAGGCCACCGAAGTTCTCGACTTCACGGGCGTGCACAATTACGAGCGGGTACCCCAACGCACCACTATGACCACAGGAGTGCACCTTCGCGAGCAGCGCAAGGGGCGCACCGGTGCCGACAGCGCGTACGTGCTGCACGCCGGAACTCCCGGATTCGGATTCGGCCATGGCGAAGTGTGGGCGATCCATACTGCCTGGAGCGGCAACCACCGCCACTATGCCGAACGCGTATCCACCGGCGAACAGGTCTTAGGCGGCGGCGAGGTGCTCCTGCCGGGCGAGGTGAAGCTGTCCTCTGGCGAGAGCTACCAAACTCCGTGGGTATACGCATCCTTCGGGAACGGTCTCGACCAGGTCGCCCGGCGTTTTCATCGCCACCTGCGCGCGCGCGAGCCGTTTGTCGACCCGGATCGACCGGTCACGCTCAACGTGTGGGAGGCGGTGTACTTCCATCAGGATCTCGACCAACTGCTCGACCTCGCGGAGCGTGCCGCTACATTGGGAGTCGAGCGGTACGTACTCGACGATGGCTGGTTTGGCTGCAGGCGCGACGACTTTTCAGGACTTGGCGACTGGACCGTGTCCGCTGATGTATGGCCGGACGGCCTGCACCCTCTGATCAATCGGGTCCGCCAGCTCGGCATGCAGTTCGGTCTCTGGTTTGAGCCGGAAATGGTTAATCTCGATAGTGAACTTGCCCGGGCGCATCCCGCCTGGATCATGGCCGCACGTACGAGCCTACCGATCGAGTCTCGTAACCAGCACGTATTGAACCTGGCCCTTCCAGAAGCATACGAGCACATCAAAGCCCGGATGCTGGCTATTCTGGCCGAGTATCCGATCGACTACATCAAGTGGGATCACAATCGCGACCTCACGGAGGCGGGCGACCAGACCAACGGCGGCCGTCCGGTGGTGCACGCGCAAACCCTCGCGTTCTACCGTCTACTGGCAGAGTTGCGCGCTGCCCACCCGGGTCTGGAGATCGAGTCGTGCTCCTCCGGCGGGGCTCGCGTCGACCTCGGCGTGCTCGAACACGCTGACAGGGTGTGGGTTTCAGACAACATCGACCCGCACGACCGACAGGCGATGCTTCGCTGGACTGCGCAGCTGCTGCCTCCGGAATTCATGGGCTCGCACATCGCGTCTGGACGGTCCTATACGACGGGCCGCCAGCACGACCTGTCCTTCCGCGCGGGCACGGCCATCTTCGGGCACCTCGGTATCGAATGGGATCTCGCACAGGCGACCGTGCAAGAGACCGACGAGCTGCGCTCGTGGGTAGAGTTCTATAAACAGGAACGGCGCCTGCTTCTCGGTGGGGACATGGTTCGCATGGATACCCCACACGACGACATCCTCGTGCACGGCGTGATCAATAATGAAAAGTCGAGAGCGATCTTCGCGTCTGCCTGCACCGACAGCACGTACCCTGACCCAGCCGTGCGGCTCAAGTTCAGGGAACTAGATCCGGCCGCCCGGTATCGAGTGCGTCCAGTCTTTCCCGGGCGAACTCCCTCCGGACTACAGGCCCCTCGGTGGTGGGGTCGGGCGACCGCGAACGGTGTGCACATCGACGAACTGCGCCTGCGGGACCAGCCGCTCACATCGGTTCGTTTCGCCGGGGCGACGCTATCCGGTGAAATGCTCCACACCGTTGGTGTCGCCGCACCGCGGCTGCACCCCGACCAAGTCGTCATCTACGTCCTCGATCGCGTCGAAGCTCCCCACCTGAACCAGCCATCAACCCCTTAGAACCGAAAGAGATTCAATGACGACTCTGAGAGCAATTCCGACAGAACCGGTGCCGCGCGGCGGCATCCCGAAGCCGGAGCATCCGAGGCCGCAGCTGGTTCGTGACGACTGGCGGAACCTCAACGGTGAGTGGCAGTTCGAGATGGACCTGGGGGATAGCGGAGTCGAGCGTGGTTTGGTCGATCGGCCGCTCTCCGGAACGATCCTGGTTCCGTTCGCCCCCGAATCCGAGGCGAGCGGCATCGGCCACGTCGACTACATGACGGCGGTCTGGTACCGCCGCGAGGCCGATATCCCCGCGGAATGGGGCGATAAGAGGGTGCTGCTCCACTTCGGGGCGGTCGACCATGACGCGGTCGTGTGGGTCGACGGCGTGGAAGTCGTCCGCCATCGCGGCGGGTTCACTCCGTTTACCGCAAACCTCGGGCACGGTCACGCAGGAAAGTCCATCTCCATCGTGGTGCAGGCGCGGGACAGTCGGGACGCCGTCCAGGCACGTGGGAAGCAGTCCACCCTGTTCGAGAACAGTGGCTGCTCCTATACCCGCACGACTGGGATCTGGCAGACCGTGTGGCTGGAAGCAGTGCCGGATGTCGCCATCCTGCTGCCAAGGATCACGCCCATGCTGGCATCGCCGAGTTTCGACATCGTCGTTCCCCTCAGCCGCAACCTCCCGGGATCGGTCGTGCGCGTGACGATCTGCGACGCGGACGGCGAGATCGCCGTCCGCGAGGTCCGGGCCGATCTCGACCTGGCGCCGTCGGTGCGGATCCAGCTTCCCGCCGACCGCACGCGGCTATGGTCACCGGAGGATCCACACCTCTATGATCTGGCCATCGAGCTGACCGATTCCAGCGGAGCGATCCTCGACCGCGTTGTGACCTATAGCGGGCTGCGCTCCGTCTCGATCGACGGCAAGCGGATCTTGATCAACGGCCGGCCCGTCTTCCAGCGGCTGGTGCTCGACCAGGGCTATTACCCGGACACGCTGATGACAGCTCCCGACGATGCCGCGATGGTCCGCGACATACAACTGTCTCTGGCGGCCGGTTTCAACGGTGCCCGGCTGCACCAGAAGGTGTTCGAGGAGCGGTTCCTCTATCACGCCGACCGCATGGGCTACCTCGTCTGGGGCGAGTTCGGCGACTGGGCGAATCTGCCCGACCCGCACCCCACCCACAACGCCTCCTTCATCACGCAGTGGATCGAGGCGGTGCAACGCGATTACAACCACCCGTCAATCATCGGCTGGTGCCCCTTGAACGAGACGCGGGTCGTGATCGACGACCGGATCCAGGTGCTCGACGACGTGACGAGGGGCATGTTCCTCGCGACCAAGCTCGCCGACCCCACACGACCGGTGCTCGACGCATCCGGGTACTCGCACCGCGTTCCGGAATCCGATGTGTATGACTCGCACGACTACACGCAGGATCCGGCCGACTTCGCGCGCCTCATGGCCCCGCTCGACCTCGATAAGCCGTTCACGAACGCCGACGAAGCCGGCCACCGCCCCATCTCCATCCCCTACCGCGGCCAGCCATACTTCTGTTCCGAGTTCGGCGGGATCTGGTGGGATCCGGATACACCGGCGGTACGACCGCAAGATGACTCGGTCTCCTGGGGATACGGCGCCCGACCAGCGACGGAGACAGAGTTCCAACAGCGTTTCGCCGGCCTCGTCGGTGTGCTCCTCGACGACCCGGGAATGTTCGGATACTGCTACACGCAGCTCACCGACGTCTTTCAGGAGCAGAACGGCATCTACCGTTTCGACCGATCGGAGAAGCTTGACATCGGCGCCATCCGACAAGCGCAAATGCGCACGGCCGCGATCGAACGCACAGACCCCGTGACGGATGCGCTGGCAGAGCCATCGCGAAGCGATCAGACGCAAAACCGCAACCACCCAGTCGGCGGTGTCACGCCGCACGACCAAGGATTGAGCCGCACCCCATGATTCCAGTAATGTCGCTCCCCGTCAGGCGTGTCAATGATGGTCAAGGAGGAAATGGCGGGAACTGCGATCAAGTACGCGCCGGGATCTGTTGACATGACCGGCTCACTGAAAGCTGCCTGCAGCTCTGAACACCGGATGAACCACCCAACAACATAGTTCACCGGCACTTAGCTCCATCGGTATCTGGCAAGCTACCGCCCAACCGGCAAATACGACCACTATAAAATTTGGTGAGCGAACCGCAAGAAATTGACTCAGCCGATCTAGTGCGTGCTCAGCACCCGCACGGTGTTAAAAAACTCCACCGCTCAGCAGGACGTGACCCGTGAATAAGCTTCGGCATCTTCAAATCGTCGACCTCGTCGTACATCGGCGACTACGGCACAATGTATGTCCGCTGGGGGAAGTCCACGGCCGGCAGCTCCTTCAAGCCGAGTAATGATCTGACCGTATTCGACTGGTCGGCTGAGGTCATGGACGACTGGATCCACAACGGTTTCGCCCGGTTCGGTGAACCGGTCAGTGACCTAAATCCCGATCGGCCCGGAGACCTAGTCACCGAACCGCTACTCTGACGGCGATTGAACGTCTACCTTGACGGGTTGGGTTTTCCGGCGGGTCTGGAGTTGCACTCGTTTCGATGCCGTATCGGCCGCGTAGTTCCTCGCGCATGCGATCCGACGTACGCGCAAAGTCGGCATTAACGGTGCGCCATACGTCGGCCGTCTCGTAAGCCGTTGCGATGTCGTCGACGCCGGCTGTGTTCCACCACTCCTGATTCTTCGGCCATTGTGATGCACCCCGTTGTCTCTCGTGACCCTCGCGAACGCCTTGGAGTCGCGCTGGGCTTCCCACTGGATGGAACTCAGATCGCGACGGGGGGTCGATCACCGGGCTAGTTTGCGGGCGCGGGCCGCGGGCTGCAGCGCCGAGGGGGGAGGTGCGCTATTCCGGCCTGGATGCGCTCGGCCGTGCCGAGCAGGATCGGCAGCTTGGCCCCCCCCCCCCGTTCTGTCGCTCCCTGACGTCCCCCGACGTGCGGCAGATTGCGTTTCGGATAACGTGGAGGGTGTGACCCACACCGCCCGCGACGTCGGAACCTCCGCCACCCCAACCGCACGCCCCGGGCTGCACGCCTGGCGGAACGCCGTGTTCGCACTCTTCTTCATTTCCGGACTCGCACTGGCTACCTGGATGTCCCGCATCCCGGCCGTGCGAGACGGCCTCGAGCTCTCGACCGCGCAGGTGGGCATCGTCATCTTCGGTCTCTCGGCCGGGTCGGTGATCGGCCTGGTGGCGGCGGTCGGGCTGCTCGCCCGCCTCGGCGCCCGGCGCGCCGTGGTTCTCGGCGTAGCGATCTCCTCGGTCGGGCTCATCACGGCCGGGGTCGGCACGAGTCTGCTGGGGTCCACCGAGCTGGTCTTCGCCGGGCTGGCCCTGGTCGGTTTCGGGATGGGCTCGGTCGACGTCATGATGAACGTCGAGGGGGCGGCGGCCGAGCGGGCGATCGGCAAGACGCTGATGCCGCTGATGCACGCCTGCTTCAGCCTCGGCACCGTGGTCGGCGCGCTGGCGGGCGCGGGGGCATCCTTCGCCTCGCTGCCGGTGTTCTGGCACCTGGCCGGGGTTTCGCTTCTCGTGCTCGCCACCGCCGTCGCCGGGGTGCGGCATATCCCGGTGCGAGCGGAGCTCGGCGACAAGCCGGCGACGGCGTCGGCGTCGGGCGCGGAGCCGGGCGTCACGCCGGGAACGGCGGAGGCCGGGCCGCGCCCTGCGCCGCCGTGGCGGGAGCGCCTGCGCGTCGGCCTGTCCGCGTGGGGTGACACGAGGATCCTCCTGATCGGCACGATCGTGCTGGGCATGACCTTCGCCGAGGGCTCGGCCAACGACTGGCTGGCCCTGGCCGCCGTCGACGGGCACGGGCTGAGCAACACGGAGGGCGCCATCATCTTCGGCGTCTTCGTGACGGCGATGACCGTCGGCCGAGTGTTCGGCGGGCCGATCCTGGACCGGTTCGGGCGGGTACCGGTGCTGCGCGCCTGCGCCGCGCTGGGAATCCTGGGCCTGGTGTTGTTCATCCTCGCGCCGAACGAGGGGCTGCTCTACACCGGCACGGTGCTCTGGGGTCTCGGCGCGTCGCTCGGCTTCCCGGTGGGCATGTCGGCCGCCGCCGACGACACGCAGAACGCCGCCGCCCGAGTGAGCGCCGTCGCCATGATCGGCTACTTCGCGTTCCTCGTGGGCCCGCCCGTGCTCGGCCTGCTCGGGGAGGCCTGGGGCATCCTGAACGCCCTGTTCCTGATCCTGGCGCTGATGGTTCTGGCGGGCCTGGCCGCCCCCGCCGCGCGCGAGCGCACCAGCGCCCCCGCCGCCTAACGAATTCGACGGAGATTTTGGCGCTAGAGGCCGGTCTTGGGGCTGTTTCAAGCCGAAACGGCAAAATCTCCGTCGAATTGGTTCGGACCCGGGGCGCGGGAGGTTCGTCGAGGGTGGGCGAACGTATGCCGCGGCGCGGTTAGGCTCAAACCGTGCGCCTTGTGATTGCGAAATGTTCCGTCGACTACGCGGGGAGACTCAGCGCGCATCTGCCGCTGGCCACCCGCCTGCTCATGATCAAGTCGGACGGCAGCGTGCTCGTGCACTCCGACGGCGGCTCCTACAAGCCGCTCAACTGGATGAGCCCGCCGTGCAGCCTGGCGCTGTCCGAGCCCGATGACGACCAGACGGATGCCGGCGTCACGGCCGTGTGGACGGTCACCCACGCCAAGACCGCCGACCAGCTCTTCGTCAGCATCTACGAGGTGCTGCACGACTCCGCCCACGAGCTCGGCATCGACCCCGGACTGATCAAGGACGGCGTCGAGGCCCATCTGCAGAAGCTGCTGGCCGAGCACATCCACCTGCTCGGCGACGGCCATATCCTGGTGCGCCGGGAGTACATGACGGCGATCGGCCCGGTCGACATCCTGGCGCGCGACTCCACGGGCGGATCCGTCGCCGTGGAGCTGAAACGGCGCGGCGACATTGACGGGGTGGAACAGCTCACGCGCTACCTCGAACTCATGAATCGCGACCCGCATCTCGCACCGGTGATCGGGGTTTTCGCTGCACAGATCATCAAGCCGCAAGCGCGCACGCTGGCCGAGGACCGCGGCATCCGTTGCCTCGTTCTCGACTACGACGCCATGCGCGGACTCGACGACACACAATCGAAACTCTTTTAGGGCCTGGCGGCCCGAGTGAAAGCGTATCGTCCTCATGATCTTTGAATTCATGCGATAGATCGACTCCCGACCCCTAGTATTAGCCTGTGATTTCGACATCGACCCGCACGTGGAGTGCCATACTTTTTGACCTTGACGGAACAATCACCGATTCCGCCCCGGCCATTACCAATGCCCTCGCCCGCACCTTCGCCGTCCTGGGCCACCCGGTTCCCGCCGACGCGGAACTTCTGGCCTACGTGGGGCCGCCTCTGCTGGCCGCTTTCCGCGAGTACGCCGGCATGACACCGGAGGAGGCCGCCGAGGCTGTCGCCGTCTACCGCGCCGACGACCAAGGCAAGCATTTGCTGGACACCGCCATCTTCCCGGGCGTCGCCGGGCTCCTCGAGCGCATCCACGCGGCGAGGATCCCGATGGCCGTGGCCACCAGCAAAACCCAGCACAATGCGATCGCGGTGCTCGAGCACTTCGACCTGGCAAAGTACTTCACCGCCATCGTGGGCTCCACCGACAACGAGACGCGCAGTTCCAAGGCCGACGTCGTGGCGGAGGCCCTCGAGCGCCTCGCCGCCGCCGGTGCCGACCTCAGCCAGCCCGTCATGGTCGGCGACCGCCGCTACGACGCGGAAGGTGCGGCCGCCCACGGCGTTCCGGCCATTCTCGTGGAGTGGGGCTACGGCTCCCCGTCCGAGGCCGCCGAGGCGACCGCGACCGTCTACTCCGCTGACACGCTCGGCAAGATGCTCCTCGGCTGACACCCCTCTCCCTGCCCTCGCGAAAAAGCACCCCCGTCTCGAAACGAGGGTGCTTTTTCCGTATCCACGCGGACTCCCGCGGGGACTCCCGCGCGGACTCCGGGGCGGCTAGATGATGGCGCCGCGCAGGGCGGCCGCCGCGGCGGCCGGGTCCTCGGCGCCGTAGATGGCGCCGCCGGCGACGGCGACCCGGGCCCCGGCACGCTGCACGGAGGCAATGGTGGCGACGCTCACGCCGCCGGCCAGGGAGAACGGAACCCGGGCGGTCTCACCCTGGTTGAGTAAAGTCGAGAGCGAGAAGCCGGGCTCCGCCTGCTCGTCCAGGCCGGCGTGCATCTCGACGAAGACGGCGCCGAGCTTTGTCACTTCGCGGGCCCGCGTCACCTTGTCGGCGACGCCGATCAGGTCGACGACGACGCCTTTGCCGTGCTTCGTGGCCGCGGCGACGGCCCCGACGATGGTACTGTCCCCGGCCGTGCCGAGAACAGTCACCAGGTCGGCGCCGGCGGTGAACGCCAGGTCGGCCTCGAGCTCACCGGCATCCATTGTTTTGAGGTCGGCGAAGACCGTCTTGTCGGGGTGAGCGGCCTTGATGGCGGTCACGGCACGCAGGCCCTCCGCCTTGATCAGCGGGGTGCCGAGCTCGATGATGTCCACGTAGGGTGCAACCTTCGCGGCCAGCTCGAGGGCCGCATCCGTGGTGAGTACGTCCATGGCGACTTGCAGTTTCATGATGGTCTTCTTCCCGGTTCTGTGAGGTTCTGGTGAGGCCTGATAGGTCTGAAAGAGTGAAAAGCGTTATTCGAGGTTGGCGTGGCGCGGCCACAGCTCGTCGGCCGTGGCCCCGGATGCCTTCCACAGGCTGTGGAAGATCGCATCGCCGAGCACGACGACGGTCTGTTCGAAGAGCGCGCCCGAGTACTGCAGCGACCGGAGTTCGTCATGGTCCTGCTTCTGGGCGGCCGGCACGACCACTGTCACCGCGGCCAACGCGGCGAGCGGGGAGTCCGGTGCGGTGGTGATCGCGATCAGCCGGGCACCGGACGCCGCGGCGGTTTCGGCCGCGCGCACGACGGTGGCCGTCGCGCCGGACCCGCTCGCTACCAGCAGCACGTCGCCGGCCGCGATCGCCGGGGTGGTGACCTCGCCGACCACGTGCACGTCGAGCCCGAGGTGCATCAGCCGCATCGCGGTCATGCGCAGAGCCAGTCCGGACCGGCCCGCGCCGAACACAAACACGCGCCGGGCTCCCCGCAGGGCGGCCGCGGCCTGGTCGAGGGTCGGGAGGCCGGCCGTGTCGTCAGTGCTGTTCGTGCTGTTCGTGGTCGCCGTCGTCAGGAGCTGGCGCACGATCCCGGCGTTCTCGGCCGCGATGGCGGCGAGCGATTCGGTCACTGTCACGGGGGTGTCGGTGCGAGAAGGCATCCCCTTATGATCCACTCTTTTGGGCGGGCAGGAGGCCCACCGAACGGGCGGCGCACCTACCCGAACGGATGGCTGAACGCACCCCCGGTAGGCTGCTGAGGTGAATAGTCAGCGCCCAGCCCCCTCGATCGAGCCGTTCGACTCCCGTTCGGCCGCCGCCGAGCGCGCCCGGGTCGTCGCCGACCTGACCGACACGCAGGCGACCACGCTCGAGTCCTTGCTCGCCGTGCTCCGCTCCCGGGACACGAGCGACGCCTCGGCCCGGCAAACCGCGATCGACCTGGCCGCGACGGCGATGGTGGCGCTGCGCGCCGTCTCCGACCTCGACCGGTCCCTCACCGAGGAGCCCGTTGCTCAGGCCTTCGAACGCCTGCGCGACGACCTGCGCCCGCTCGTGCGCTTCGGCGACCTCGACGTGCAGTTCATCGAGCCGCCCGTGAACGGCCGGGCCCTGCCCGGCGAGGTGGCCCACGCCGCCCGGGCCATCGTGCGTGGCGCGGTCCTGGCTCTGGTCGAGCAGGCCGGGGTGGCCCGCGTGCGCGTGCACTGGGACTGCGACGGCAGCAACCTCTTGATCCACATCCGCGACGACGGCTCCGGCGACCTCACCCCGGACAGCCCGAGCGTCAGCCGGTTGACGAGCCGGGTGGCCGCACTGAACGGCACGCTGCGGCTGGAGGCGACGACCGGCTGGGGATCCGAAATGACCGTCAGCCTCCCCCTCGACGTGCCACTCGCACCGCTCACGGCCGCCGCCGCGTGGGGTCTCAGCCCGCGCGAGAAGGGCGTGCTCGAGCTGGTCGCCTCCGGCGCCCGCAACCGGGCGATCGCCGAAACGCTCTCGATCAGCGAGAACACGGTCAAGTTCCACGTCGCCAACCTGCTGCGCAAGGTGGGTGCCTCCACTCGGGCCGAGCTGGCAGCGCTCTCCCGCTGAGCCGCCGCTTCCGTGCAAAACTGGCCATCGCGCAGCATCCGTTCACACCGACGGATGCCCGCCGAGAGGACACACCATTGACGCCACCGAATGGGACACCCGCTACCGCCTCGCCCGTGAGGCCCAGGCCGGCCGGGCCGGACGCCTGTGGTCCGCGGTGCCGGCGCAGATCGTGCAGGACACCGTGAGCCCGTTCCCGCCGGGGCGTGCGCTGGACCTGGCCACCGGCGACGGTCGCAACGCGATCTGGCTGGCCGGCCACGGCTGGATGGTCACGGCGGTCGACTTCTCCGCCGAGGCCGTCGGCCAGGCCGAAGCGCACGCCGCCGAGGCAGGCGTGTCGGTGCACTGGCAGGTTGGCGACGCCACGACCTGGGATCCGGCAGGCGCAAGCTTCGACCTGGTCACCGTGATGTACCTGCACCTGCCCGAGCCCGCCTTGCGCGCCGTGCTGGCCCGCGCCGCCGGGTGGCTCTCCCCCGGCGGGCACCTGGTCGCGCTCGGGCACGACCAGGCCAACCTCGAGACCGGGGCTCCCGGACCCGGCGATCCGGCCATCCTCTACTCGCCCGAGCTGCTGCGTTCCTGCATCGACCCCGCAAGCCCGGGTGCCTCCCGGGTCGTGCGCTGCGAGACCATCCGCCGCGACCTCGCCACCGACCCGGAGGCCCCCGGCGACGGCGGCGCCGCCACGTTCGCCCTCGACACCCTGCTCGTCGTCGAAGCCTAATTACCCCCTGGGGTATACTGAAACCCCAGCGCACACGCCACGAGGGAGCCCGATGTCCACCAATTCGGATGCGCCCGCGCCCGTGACCCCGGACGCCCGCCCCATGCCCACGCCCGCCGACCACACGCCGCTGCAGCGCACGGTCGTGCGGGTGCTCATCGCAGGCCAGATCCTCGGTGGCATCGGCATGGGCGCCACGCTCTCCCTCGGCGCTCTGCTGGCCGCGCAGCTCTCCGGCTCCAGCGCCTGGTCGGGCATGGCCGCCACCATGAGCACCCTCGGCGCCGCCCTCGTAGCCGTACCGCTGGCCCGCCTGGCCCAGCGCCGCGGTCGCCGCCGCTCCCTCGCGACCGGCTCGCTCATCGCCGGCTCCGGCGCTGTTCTCGCCATCACCTCGGTCGCGGTCGACATCTTCCCGCTGCTCCTGCTGGCACTGATGCTCCTCGGCGCCGGATCGGCCACGAACCTGCAGGCCCGCTTCGCCGCCACCGACCTCGCGAGCACACAATTCCGGGCGCGCGACCTGTCCATCGTGGTCTGGTCGACGACCATCGGCGCCGTGCTCGGCCCGAACCTGTTCGGCCCCGGCGAGGTCGTGGGTAAGGCCCTCGGCCTGCCCCCGCTGACCGGTGCCTTCGCCTTCTCCCTGATCGCCACGGTCGGCGCGGCCGTCGTCTATACGGTCGGACTCCGCCCCGACCCGCTGCTCACCGCCCTTGCCGCACGCGAGGTCGACCCCGCCGGCGGCACGCGCCGCGGCGGCCTGGCCATCGTGCGCGTCAACCCGCAGGCCCGCTTCGCGGTGATCGTGATCGCCTGCAGCCACGCCACCATGGTCGCCCTGATGTCGATGGCCCCGGTGCACCTGCGCGACCACGGCGCCACCCTGACGCTGGTGGGGCTGACCATCAGCCTCCACGTCGCCGGCATGTACGCGCTCTCGCCCGTCTTCGGCTGGATGGCCGACCGGCTGGGACGGATGCCCGTCATTCTCATCGGTCAGGGCCTGTTGCTGGCCTCGCTGGCGATCTTCTGGCTGGCCGGGGAGTCACAAACGGCCATGACCGTGGGGCTGATCCTGCTCGGACTGGGCTGGTCGGCATCCGTCGTCGCCGGCTCGGCGCTGATCGCTGAGGCGGTGGACGTGCACGACCGCGCCGCCCTGCAGGGTTTCTCCGACCTGTCGATGAACGGGGCCGGTGCCCTCGGGGGAGCCCTGGCCGGCCTGATCCTGAGCGCGATCGGCTACTCCGGGCTCGGACTGGTCACCATGGTGCTCGCGGGCGCCATCGTGCTCTGGTCTGCCGTGCGCGGCACCACGGCCCGACCGGTCGGGCGCTGACCGGGTGAGTCCTGACGATTGGTTGATTCACTCTCGGCAGGTCCGAGTCGACCGCACCGCGTGGACGCTTTCCGCACAGCTGGCTTCAGACTCGGCCGACGCAGGCGCTGGAACACTGGCCGACCACCGCGCTGGCCGACCGGCCAGCTAGCGAACGGATGCCGGCGCGGGCTGCCTCCCCGCGGCGAGCGCGAGCAGCGCCGGAATGCCCACCGGCTCCTCCGCCAGCAGCGGCACCACCGCGAGCCGCGGGGCGCGTTTCTCGTGCACGTGCTCGAGCTCGGGGAGCTCGTTCCGGGCCCGCGCGAGCAGCAGTGGGTTGGTCGGCGCCGCCGCGGCGATCGAGTTGTTCACGATCCACGCCCACGGGGTGATGCCGGCCCGCTCCAGGTCGGCCTGTAGCTCCGCGGCCTCGAGCACGGGCGTGGTTTCGGCGAGGGTGACCAGGATCACCTTCGTCTGCTCCGGGTCCTGCAGCCGCATCATCGGCGTCGTCAGACGGATGCCGTCGCCCAGCTGCCGGGTGACCTCGCGGTGGTACGACCCGGTCGCATCCAGCAGCAGCAGGGTGTGGCCCGTGGGCGCGGTATCCATCACGACGAAGGTACCCTTCGCCTCCCGACTCACGCGGGAGAAGGCCTGGAACACGGCGATCTCCTCCGTGCACGGCGAACGCAGGTCCTCGCGGAGCATGGCTTGGCCCTGCGCGTCGAGGTGCGCGCCCTTCGTGCGCATGACCCGCTCGGTGTAGTTGGCGATTTCGACGGCCGGGTCGATCCGGGACACGGTCAGGTTCGCCAGCCCGCCGGCCAGGGTGTCGTCGAGGTGCGCGGCCGGGTCGGTCGTGGTGAGGTGCACGGGCAGCCCGCGTTCGGCGAGGCTGACGGCGATCGCCGCCGCGAGCGTGGTCTTGCCCACACCGCCCTTGCCCATCAGCATCACGAGGCCGTGGCCGCCGGCCTCGATCTCGTCGACGAGGGCCGAGAGCGGGGCCCCCGGAGCGACCGTGGCGATTCCGGTGCCCGGCGTCGGGACGACTTCAGGCTCGAGCAGGCTGCGGAGCGCGACCAAGCCGACCATGTTGGTGCTCTTCAGGCCCACGTAGTCGGTGGGCGCGGTGCGCAGCCCCGCGGGCATCGCGGCGAGCGCCTGCTGTTCGCGCGCCCGGATGGCGTCGAAGAGCGGGTCGGCCTCGGCGGGCGTGCCCGCATCGGCATCAGAATTCGTTGCCGGGCCGGCAGGCAGGATGCCGTTGACCACCAGGTGCTGACGCTTCATGCCGATGGCGGCGAGTTCTGCCTGGGTGCGG
This sequence comes from Cryobacterium sp. TMT2-15-1, assembly GCF_004402345.1. Lineage (NCBI taxonomy): Bacteria > Bacillati > Actinomycetota > Actinomycetes > Micrococcales > Microbacteriaceae > Cryobacterium > Cryobacterium sp. TMT2-15-1. The sequence goes on from NZ_SOGD01000051.1 coordinate 27,060, forward strand.
GCGGCCTCCCGCAGGGCGCCGCCCTGGGCGCGCGCCACGAGCACCAGCCGGGTCCGGGCAGGGTCGGCGAGGGCGGCCACGGCGTCGGCATAGACGGCGCGCTGCTTCTCGAGGCCGGAGAGCGGCCCGAGGCAGGACGCGTCGCCCGTGCCCTCGGTGAGGAAGTCGGTCCACGACCCGGGCAGCTGCAGCAGTCGGATGGTGTGCCCGGTGGGGGCCGTGTCGAAGAGGATGTGGTCGTACGCGGCCGTCCACGCGGCATCCGTCAGCAGGTCGGTGAACTCGTTGAACGAGGCGATCTCGGTGGTGCAGGCACCCGAGAGCTGCTCCTCGATCGAGGCCACCTCGGCGGGCGGCAGCAGGCCGCGCACCGGGCCGACGATGCGTTCGCGGTACTGCTCGGCCGCCTGCTCGGGGTCGATCTCAAGGGCCGACAGGCCGGGCACCGCCGCGATCGGCGTGACCGTGTTGCCGATGGTCACCCCGAAGACCTGGCCCACATTGGAGGCCGGATCGGTGCTGACCAGCAGCACGGATGCCCCAGACTCGGCCAGACGCACCGCGCTCGCGCACGCGATGGAGGTCTTGCCGACCCCGCCCTTGCCGGTGAAGAAGAGGAAACGTGGGGCGTCGTCGAGGAAGCGCAGGGTCGTCATGATCGGCCCTAGCAGCAGCCGCCGTTGCCGCAGCAGCCGGCATCGGCGCCCGCGGTATTTTCGGCGGTCTCGGTGGCCGTGGCGTCACCGGACCCGGCCATGGCTAGCAGCCGCACGGCTCCCTCCGGCTGCACGGCCGCACGGTGACTGGCCGCGCCGGTGTCCACAGCCGCCACGCCGGTCCAGTTCGCGAGCTCGGCGCGGGTCGGGTAGCGGCCGGTGAGCACGGTGGCTCCCCCTACGAGCGTGACGGGCAGGCCCTCCTGGCCGACGGTGTGCAGGAACTGGCGGGCCACCTCGTTCTCCACGAAGGCGAGGGGCTCCTGGGCCAGGTTGAATCGGGCAATGTCACCGCCGTTCGCGCGGGTGAAATCGAGGTCCGCGGAGAAGGTGACCAGCGCCTGGTCGACGTCGACTCCGCAGATGCCTGTGCCGCAGCACAGTCCCGGTTCGAAAATCTCGATGCGTGCCATGGGTGACCATCTCCTAGGCCGGCATCCAGCGGGGACGACTTGTCCGTGATGACGGTCCTCCCAGTATATCGACGCTTATCGATATTTGGCGACCCGTTTGCGTCAGCACCGGCTCCCGTTGCGCGCGCGGGAGTGGAAGACTGACTGCGGGCGCCTCTGCCCTGTCTCATCATTCAACCCGAAAGGCATGCGATGACCGACGCGCACGACGCCGCAGACCTTCTCCCGCTGCTTCTCGAGCAGGAACGTGTTATTCAGTTCGACTCCTTCGACGTGGGCGACGCCTGGGCCGTCGGGTCGCGGCTCGTGGAACTCGGCAACGCCCGGCGGCATCCGATCGCGGTGTCGATCATGTTCGGTGACCAGCGCGTCTTCCATGCCGCCCTGCCCGGTGCCTGCGCCGACAACGACGCCTGGCTCGAGAACAAGTTCCGGGTGGTGCGGCGCTTCGCCAACTCCTCCTACGCCGTGGGCACGCGCTTCCGAGCGAACTCCCGCGACTTCAGCACCGACTCGAACCTCGACCCGAACACACACGCCGCGCATGGCGGCGCCTTCCCCCTGCGCGTACGGGGCTCGCTCATCGGTGTCGTCGGCGTCTCCGGTCTGGCCCAGCGCGATGACCACGACCTTGTCGTCGAGGTTCTCGAGGAACACCGCCGCACGCACGGCTGACCCGCACCGCCCCCGGTCCAGATGTGAAAGTCTGGACCGAAGCCTCTGACCTGCTTCCGTTGGAGTATCCGTGACCGCCACACCTGTCCGTTCGATGCCGCAATTCGATGCGGGCATGCCCGACGACCGCATCACCCTACGGTTCATGGCCGTTCCCGCCGACGTCGCCGCTTCGGGCGCGACCGTGGCCGCCGGCAGCGTGCTGGAGTGGATTGACAAGGCCGCTTACGCCTGTGCGGTGGGCTGGAGCGCATCCGACACAGTCACCGCCTACGTCGGCAATGTGCACTTCACCCGGCCGATAGAGCCCGGCAACCTGGTCGAGGTGCACGCCCGCATCATTCACACCGGACGCACGAGCATGCATGTGCTTGTCACGGTCGAGACCACGGATGTACGCGCCCGGGAATACAGTCCGGCAACCCACTGCATCCTCGTATTCGTCGCCGTCGACGATGCCGGGAAGCCGCAAGAAGTCCCCTCGTGGGTGCCCCGCTCCGACGTCGACCGGGAGCTGCAAGAGAACGCGACGGCACGGCTCGAGCCGCGCAAGCGTATCCAGACTGTTATGCGCTCACAGGAATATACCGATGACAGCACCACGCCACGCACGGTGTTTCGGTTTTTGGCGGACCCCGCCGATGCGAACTGGGGCGGCAACGCCCACGGCGGTACCGTGATGCGCTGGATCGATGAGGCCGCCTTCGCGACGGCGGCGGCCTGGAGTTCCGTGGCGGCCGTGGCCGTCTACTCGGGCGGCATCCACTTCTACCGGCCGATCCACATCGGGCACATCGTCGAAGTGGATGCCCGGCTCATCCACACTGGCAAGCACAGCATGCACGTCAGCATCCGGGTGCGCTCGGGCAGTCCACGCACGCCGCACGATTTGCACCTCACGACGCAGTGCATGAGCATTTTCGTCGCACTCGGCGCGAACGGGCGCGCCGAGCCGGTAGAGCCGCTGACGCTGATCACCCCGGAAGACAAGCGCCTCGACCAGCACGCCCGGGACCTGATGGAATTGCGCGCGCCGCTCGTCACGATGCCCGTTGACCAGCTGCGCCTGCCGTGACCGGCGCGCCCTCACTGCCCGAACGAATTCGACACCGGTTCAGGGGAACCGCCGGGTCACTCCTGGGGTTCGTTCGCGTGCTCGGCGGCAGCGGCCAGTGCGGCGCGCTCGCTCTTCGAAAGCCGCGCGACGTAGGCGCGCTTGAGTTCGGCCCAGCGGGGCATCGAGACCTGGTTGGCAGGTACCTGCTCGTCTGAACCGGTGGGCGTGGTGCGGTCGGCCATGGTATTCAGCGACTCTCGCCGATGAGGGCGGCGCTCGGAGCGGACTGGCGGGACAGGAACGCCCGCTTCAGGGCCGCCCAACGCAGCAGGGAAACGTAATGGGTAGCGGTGGATCCGGATGTATCAGTCAATGGTTCTCTCAGTCTCAAACGTGGTTTGAACGGCACGCCGCTGAGCCTGGTCCAATAGAAGAGCGATCGAGATTGTCACGGTAGAACATCGGGATCTGTCACGGTTGAGCATCGAGATGAAGACCGACCCACCGCCATCAGTGGACGGGATCGCAATCCAACAATCATACCGCGTCGCCTCTCAGGTCCACTATCTCCAGCCCGGCATCCGCCCAGACGTTCGGGCTAGAGTCAGCCGGATGCAACCGCCTCGCCCTGACGCCGACACCGCCGCCTCGACCCGGAACGCTCCGTCGACCGCACCGGGGAACGCGCCGTTCGCGGGCTTCGTTCAGGTGCGCGGGGCTCGGGAGAACAACCTCCGGAACGTCGACGTCGACGTTCCCCGGGACGCCATCGTCGCCTTCACCGGGGTCTCCGGCTCCGGAAAGTCGTCGCTGGCGTTCGGCACCATCTTCGCGGAGGCCCAGCGCCGGTTCCTGGAATCCGTCGCGCCCTACGCGCGCCGGCTGATCCAACAGGGCCACACCCCGCAGGTTGACGAGATCACGGGGTTGCCGCCGGCCGTGGCCCTGCAGCAGCGCCGAGGTGCACCCAGCTCCCGCTCGAGCGTGGGCACCCTGACCACCCTGTCCAACTCGCTGCGGATGCTGTACTCCCGGGCCGGCATGTACCCGGCGGATGCCCCGCGCCTCGAGTCCGACTCCTTCTCCCCCAACACCGTGGCCGGCGCCTGCCCGCAGTGCCACGGCCTCGGCACGGCGCATACCGTGACCGAGGCAACCCTCGTGCCTGACCCTGCCCTGAGCATCCGTGACGGCGCCATCGCGGCCTGGCCGGGCGCCTGGCAGGGCAAGAACCTGCGGGACATCCTGATCACCCTTGGCTACGACGTGGACACTGCCTGGCAGGGCCTGCCGCGCTCTGCGCGGGACTGGATCCTCTTCACTGAGGAACAGCCCGTGGTGGAGGTCACCCCGCAGCGCGACCGCATCGCCAAGCCGTACCAGGGCCGGTTCTGGAGCGCGAAGAGCTATGTGCTGCACACCCTGGCCGACTCCAAAAGCCAGAGCCAGCGGGAGCGCGCGCTGCGTTTCGTCGAATCCGGCCCGTGTCCCCTGTGCGGGGGCAGCGGACTCACGCCCGCGGCCCTGGCGGTCACGGTGGCCGGCCGGTCGATCGCCCAGCTCAACCTGCTGCCGCTGACCGGGCTCGCCGAGCTGCTGCGCGCGACGCTCCGGGCGAGCGGCGCCGAGCACACCGCGGAGCCCACGGAGGCCGCCGTGACCCTCACCCGGGACCTGCTCGCCCGCATCGAGGTGCTGCTCGAACTGGGCCTCGGCTACCTGAGCCTCGGGCGCGCGACGCCCACCCTCTCCCCCGGCGAGATGCAGCGCCTGCGCATCGCCACCCAGCTGCGCTCGGGTCTGTTCGGTGTGATCTACGTGCTCGACGAACCGTCGGCCGGGCTGCACCCGGCCGACGCCGAACCACTGCTGCTCGTGCTGGAGCAGCTGAAGGCATCCGGCAACTCGGTCTTCGTCGTCGAGCACAACATGGACATCGTGCGCCGGGCCGACTGGGTCGTCGACGTGGGCCCGCTGGCCGGGGCGGGCGGCGGCGTCGTGCTCTACAGCGGACCCATCGCAGGTCTGGCCGATGTTCCGGAGTCGGTTACCCGGCAGTTCCTGTTCCCGGCCGCGCCGGAGCCTTCCGCGCCAGCCACGCCCCAGCCCGACGCGCCCCAGCCCGCGGCGCTGCGCACACCGGAACGCTGGCTGGGCCTGCACGGGGTCACCCGGCACAACCTCCGAGGCGTCGACGCCGGCTTCCCGCTCGGTGTGCTGACCGCGGTGACCGGCGTGTCCGGTTCCGGCAAGTCCACCCTGGTCAGCCAGGTTCTGGCGGATGCCGTGCGGCTCGCGCTGCATCCGGAGTCCGACGTCGCCGACGCCTCTGATCCGACGGCAGTTGCAGGCGCCGCCGCAGGCGCCGCTGACGACGACGGCGACGAACGCGGCGACTCCGAGCCGCGGGCGCGGGTCGACCGGATCACCGGCCTGGAGTCCGTGGACCGCCTGGTGCGCGTGGACCAGAAGCCGATCGGGCGCACTCCGCGCTCCAACCTGGCCACCTATACCGGGCTCTTCGACGCGGTGCGCGCGACCTTCGCGGCCACGGACGAGGCCCGGAAGCGCGGCTACGGCGCCGGACGGTTTTCCTTCAACGTGCCCGGCGGCCGCTGCGAGACCTGTCTCGGAGAGGGCTCGGTGAGCGTCGGGCTGCTCTTCCTGCCCGGCAGCTACACGCCCTGCCCGGCCTGCCTTGGCTCGCGCTACAACCCGGAGACCCTGCAGGTGACCTATCGGGGCAAGTCCATCGCCGACGTGCTCGGCCTGAGCGTCGAGGAGGCCGCCGGCTTCCTGGCCGACGTACCGGCCGCCGCCCGCAGCCTCGCCACCCTGCGTGAGGTCGGGCTCGGCTATCTCCGGCTCGGCCAGCCGGCCACCGAGCTCTCCGGTGGCGAGGCGCAGCGCATCAAGCTCGCCACCGAACTGCAGCGCGCCCGCCGCGGTCACACGATGTACCTCCTCGACGAGCCGACCACCGGACTGCACCCCGCGGATGTCCGCCTCCTCCTGGCCCAGCTGGGCCGCCTGGTCGACGCCGGCAACACGGTGATCGTGGTCGAGCACAACCTCGACGTGGTGGCCGCCGCCGACTGGGTGATCGACCTGGGTCCGGCCGGCGGCGATGCGGGCGGCGAGATCGTGGCGACCGGAACCCCGGCTGCCGTCGCACGGCATCCGCACAGCCGCACCGCGCCCTACCTTGCCCGCCGCCTGGCTGCTCGCTAGTTCGACGGGGCGCGTGCCATAGATTGAGAGCCGTACGTGTCGGCGCGAAGGAGCACTCATGACTGGTTGGCGGATCCGCGACTTTCACTCGGACGACCTCGACGGCATCCTTCGCCTCTGGGAAGAGATCACGGCCGCCAAGACGGAGCCCGTCTACGGCCTGTCCGAGGTGCTGGCCTCCTGCCAGAAGGATGACGCCGTGGTCGCCCTTGCCGGCGACGAGGTCGTCGGGGCCGCCGTGGGCCGCGCCGCCCATGCCCAGGGCTGGGTCGTCTTCCTCGCCACCGCGCAGCGCTACCAGGGCCGCGGCATCGGCACGGCCCTGCTGGCCGCCCTGGAGAAGAAGATGTCCCGGCACGCGTTGACCAAGCTGTCCGCGCTGATGCCCGAATCGGCCACGCGCGTCGACGCCTTCGTGAAGCGGGGTTTCGAGGTCAAGCAGCACCTGCGCTACTTCGAGCGCCACATCCCGGTGCAACGCGAGGAGCTGCGGTCGCTCAGCGAACTGGGCGGGCGCATCCTGCCGCGCGATCTCTGGGAGGGCGTCGGCGGCATGCGCACCGAAAAGGAGCTGCTCGAACGAAGGCTCGTCATGCCGCTGGCCAAACCCGACATGGCCGAACAGTACGGCGTCGTGCCACCGAAGGCTGTCGTGCTCTTCGGGCCTCCCGGAACGGGCAAGACCACCTTCGCAAAGGCCATCGCGTCGCGGCTGGAATGGCCCTTTGTCGAGGTCTTCCCCTCGCGGCTCGCGACCGACCCCAAGGGCCTTGCCGGTGCGCTCCGGGAGACCTTCCTGAAGATCTCCGAGCTGGAGCACGCGGTCGTCTTCATCGACGAGGTCGAGGAGATCGCGGCGCAACGCGGCGGCGAACCACCCTCGGCGCTGCAGGGCGTCACCAATGAACTGCTGAAGATCATTCCCGCCTTCCGCGAGCAGCCCGGCCGGCTCCTGGTCTGCGCCACGAACTTCATCCGCGCCCTCGATTCCGCCTTCCTCCGGCACGGACGCTTCGACTACGTCATCCCGATCGGGCTTCCGGATGTCGCCGCCCGCCAGGCCATCTGGGAGCGCTACATCCCCAAGGGCAGGAAAAGCACGGTCGACCTGAGCGCGCTCGTCACCGCGAGCGACGGGTTCTCACCAGCCGACATCGAGTACGCCGCCCGGCGCGCCTCCCAGCAGGCGCTGGAACGCGCACTGTTCGAGGGGGCGGACGAGTCGACGCCCGGCGGCCCGGGCACCGAGGACTACCTGGTCGCGATCCGGTCGACCCGCACCACCGTGTCGGCCCAGGTCGCCAGCGAATTCCTGGAGGACATCGAGCGGCTCGCCCGGCTCTGAGCACGAGGTGCCCGGCAACGGACACCGCGTCAGGCCGGCAGCCTCAGGCCCCGAGGCCCCGTTCGGCTCGGCCCGATTCCTGGATGAACTCGGTCAGGGTGGCCTCGATCGTGGCATACGACCAGCGGTACGCGGCATCCTCGTCGCGCGCGAACAGCGCCTCGGCCAGCTGATTGTGCCGGTGTGCCGACGGCGGCGTGTACTCGGTGATGGTGAAGCGCTTCTCCTCCTCGCGCGTGCGGAGGAGCGCCGCGACCGTGCCGGCGAAGTGCCCCATCACGCTGTTGCCGGAGGCGATCAGGATCAGGGAGTGGAACTCGATGTCGGCCTCGAGGAACCCGCGACCGTCGCCGGCAAGGTCAGCCACGACCATGCCCTCGGCCGCCGCCCGCACCGCGTCCAGCTGCTCGGCGGTCATCAGGCGCGCGCTCAGCCGGGCGGCCACAGGCTCGATGCCGAGGCGCAGTTCCAGCATCTCGCGCATCTGGGTGAGATAGTCGGTGCCGCGTCCGCGCCAGTAGATGATCTGCGGGTGCATCAGGTCCCAGGAGGCACGGGGCAGCACCTGGGTGCCCACCCGCTGCCGCGGCTCGACCATACCCAGCGACTGCAGCACCCGCAGTGCCTCGCGCAGCACGGAGCGAGAGACCGCGAATTCCTCGCTGATCACGTCCAGGTTCAGGATGTCGCCGGTCAGGTATCCGCCGTCGACGATCTGTTGGCCCAGCGAGTTCACCACCCGCGCATGCAGCCCTCGCTCACTCCACACTCCTGCGCCCGCCCCATGGTTCATCTCAGCTTCTCCCTGCGGACTGGCCGCGCGCGTCGTCGCGTCCGCGCGACGTCCCCCATCGTGATCGTACCGGCGCTGGTCCCGGAGTCGCGATTCGTGTGCCACACTCAAATATCTGATTAATCAGATTATTGGACGATGAGGTCGCAGTGAAGCAGCCTCGGAATGGAAATTCAGATGATTCTTCCCTACGCGGCTCCGGTGGTTCCGATTGAACCGGCCGGCAGCGACCTCCAGCTCATCCTCGCCGCCCTCGTCGGCGTCGCGGTGATCATCCTGCTCATCACCTGGCTCAAGGTGCATCCGTTCCTCGCCCTCTCGATCGGCGCCGTGGGCGTCGGGGTCGGGGCCGGCCTCGCTCCCGCCGCCGCCGTCACGAGCTTCAGCGCCGGCTTCGGCGCCACCATGGCCGGCGTCGGAATCCTGGTCGGCTTCGGCGCCATGTTCGGCAAGCTGCTGGCCGACTCCGGCGGAGCCGACCGCATCGTCGACTCGCTGGTGACGCGCTCGAGCGCCCGCACCCTGCCGTGGACGATGGCCCTGATCGGCGGGCTGATCGGCCTGCCGATGTTCTTCGAAGTCGGCCTCGTGCTGCTCATCCCGGTGATCATCCTGGTGGCCCGCCGCAGCGGGCTCTCGCTCATCCGCATCGCCATCCCTGCCCTCGCCGGCCTGTCCGTCATGCACGGCCTGGTGCCGCCGCACCCCGGTCCGCTCGTGGCCGTGACCACTCTCGATGCGAACCTCGGGCTCACTCTCGCGATCGGCGTGCTCATCGCCATTCCGACCGTCATCATCGCCGGCCCGATCTTCAGCAGGTTCGCGAGCCGTTGGGTCTCCGTGCCCGTGCCGGCCCTGTTCCTCACCAACGAGGAACAGGGTCTGGGCGAGAACAGTCGGCGCCCGAGCTTCCTGATCACCATCTCGGGCATCCTGCTCCCCGTCGTGCTGATGCTCGCCCGATCGATCGCCGACGCCATCGACCCGGGCTCCACCTCGCCTCTCAACGCCACGCTCGACTTCCTCGGCACGCCGATGATCGCCCTCGGCATCGCCGTGATCTACGCGATGATCGTCTTCGGTCGCGGTGGCGGCATGGACCGCGCCGGGGTCGCCAGGTCCCTCTCCGACTCCCTCCCGCCGATCGCGGGCATCCTGCTCATCGTGGGCGCGGGCGGCGGGTTCAAGCAGGTGCTCATCGACACCGGCATCGGCACCGTCATCGCCGACGCCGTGGCCGGCAGCAGCGTCTCGGTGCTCGTGCTGGCCTGGTTCGTCGCCGCCCTGATCCGAGTCGCTACCGGGTCGGCCACCGTCGCCACAGTGACGGCCGCCGGCATCCTCGCCCCCGTCGCGGCCAGCCTGGGCAGCACGGATGTCTCGCTGATGGTTCTCGCCATCGGCGCCGGTTCGCTCTTCCTCTCCCACGTCAACGATGCCGGGTTCTGGCTCGTCAAGGAGTACCTCGGCACGACCGTCGGGCAGAATCTGAAGACCTGGACCGTGATGGAGTGCCTGATCTCCGTGGTCGGCCTTGCCGGCGTCCTCCTGCTGAATATCGTGATCTAGCATGTTCGAGACTCAGCAGCCCGTGCTCGTGATCATGGGCATCTCCGGATCCGGCAAGTCCACCGTGGCAGGGCTCCTCGCCGGCCAGCTCGGCTGGGATCTCGAGGAGGGCGACGACCTGCACCCCCAGGCGAACATCGACAAGATGTCCGCCGGTCGGCCTCTGAACGACGAGGACCGCGCACCCTGGCTCGACACGGTCTCCTCGTGGATCATCGAGCACACCATGGCAGGGGTGCCAGGCATCATCACCTGCTCGGCGCTCAAGCGCCGCTACCGCGACGTGCTGCGCGAGCACAACGTGATCTTCGTGCACCTGACCGGGTCGACGGACCTGATCGGGCGCCGGCTTGCGACGCGCCACGACCACTACATGCCGACCTCCCTGCTCGATTCGCAGGTGGCCACACTCGAGGCGCCCGACGCCGACGAGCGCGCGATCTCCATCGACGCCGGCCGCGCTCCGGCCGAGGAGGCCGCCGAGATCGTGCGGCGGCTCGGGCTCACGCCCCGGTCCGGCTCGTCGAGCCTGGGCGCGCGAGAACCGGGCAAGTCCTCGGTGCCGGGGTCGCGAGCGATTTCCTGATCGGGTCTGGCGAGTGTCGGCGGCATGAACTACACTCGCAGAACCGAATGGATGTTCGAAAGTATCAAGGGAGCCACGCATGCCTCAGATCATTGACGCAGTCGTCGACGTGGAGCTGTCCGTCGACGGCGACCCGCGCGCGTTCATCTGGAACCGGTTCGAACACACCGTCATCGGCCAGCCGCAGGCGATCTTCACCCGCACTCGCTGGTGGGAGAACGCCGGCGGCGTGCCGTCCCGCATCGACACCGAGCTCTGGCGCCTCGATGCCTCGCGCGGCGACGAGGAACAACACCGCTACGACCTGCGCCGCGACACCGACGGGTCGTGGGTGCTCGCGCTCGACTGGGGGTGAGCCCACTCCCAGCCGGCACCGATCCGCCCGGGTATAGCCTGAGCGGGTATCCAGGCTCAACGACCGGCCAGACGGATGCCCAGACCACAGTTCGGACGGAGGCGGCATGCGGCACACGCGCGGTGCCATCTCCTTCCGTCGTAGCCGCCACGTCTTCCACTTCGCCGTGCTGGCCGTGCTCACACTGGCCGCGATGCTGCTCTGCCTGCTCGCCGTGCACTCGGCCGGAACCGGGCACGGCCTGGCTCACCCACCGGCCCACAGCCTGTCCGCAGCCCCGACATCGTCAACGCCAGTGACCGCGACCGCGATGGCGGTCGGCGCGCATTCCGCGACCGCCCACACCGCAACATCCCCCGACACCGTCGGCAACGCCGACACCCACTCGATGTCGGGCCTGGCCGCCCTCTCGATGACCTGTTCCCTGCTGCTGATCCTGGGCGCCCTGATTGTGCTGTCCCGGCGCCCGTCGTTCTACCGACGCCTGCTCGAGGCCGGCGGCTTCATCGTCAGCTCCTTCCGCGAGATCCCGCTGCACCTGCACCGGCCCAGCCTCACCCTGCTCTCCATCAGCCGCACCTAGGCCGAAACCCTCGCCAGCGCACCCCCACCGGACTGCGCGGCCCGGCCGCATCCCGGCCCCGGTTTCTCACGCTTTGCCGACGAATGGAACACCAATGCTCAGAACCACCCGCACGCTCCGCACCTCCATGATCGCCGCCGCCGTGCTGACCACGGCGCTCACCCTGAGCGGCTGCGGCAGCACGCCCCCGGCCGCGGGCACCCCGGCCGCCGGCGGCTCACGCGCCGCCGCCAACGCCGCGGATATCGACTTCGCCCAGATGATGATCCCCCACCACGAGCAGGCCGTCGAGATGAGCGAGAACCTGCTCGCCAAGCGCGGCACCGACCCGCGCGTCACCGCCCTGGCGACCGAGATCAAGGCAGCGCAGGAGCCCGAGATCACCCGGTTGACCGATTGGCTGGGCGAGTGGGGCGCCGACACGGGCGGCATGTCCGACATGGACCACGGCACCGACGGCATGATGAGCGAGGCAGACCTGATGACGATGGACGAGGCCTCGGGCTCCGGGGCCGACCAGGTGTTCCTCGAGCTCATGATCGCGCACCACGAGGGCGCCATCGCCATGGCGCAAACGCACCAGAACGAGGGAAGCAACGCCGACGCACAGGCCCTCTCAGCCACCATCGTCGACTCGCAGTCCGCCGAAATCGCCGTCATGACCGACCTCCTCACCGAGTTCTGACCCATGACGACGTCCAGAAGAACCATCCGCCTCGGCGGCGCCACCGTGATCACGGTCGGCCTCGCGGCCGCACTGGCCGCCTGCGCGCCCACCCCAGCGATTCCGTCAACCGGCACGCCCACCACCACCACAGCCTTCGAACACGTCCACGGCCTCGGCGCCGACCCGTCCACCGGCGCGACCTATGCCGGCACGCACCAGGGCGTGTGGCAAATCCCGACCGGCCTGCTCCCCGACAGCTACCTGGCCGGGGCGCCGGATGCCGAGATCACCCGGCCCACCCCGACCGACGGCCCGGCCTTCGACGCCATGGGCTTCACCGTGGCCGGGCCGGGCCTGCTGCTGGCGTCCGGGCATCCGGGCTCCGACACGTCCACGTTGTGGGCCCCGAATGTGGGGCTGATCAGCAGCGCGGATGCGGCGGCCACCTGGTCGAACGTCTCCCTCGCCGGCGAGACCGACTTCCACGACCTCGACGCGGTGACCCTGCCGACGGGCGCCCTGCGCGTCTACGGCTACGACGCCGCCGCCGGCACGGTCAGCATCAGCGACGACGACGGGGCCACCTGGTCGCCCGGAGCCGCGGTGGCGCTGCGCGACCTCGCCGCCGACCCGGCGACCCCGGACCGGGTCTTCGCGACCACCGAGAACGGCCTCGCCGTGAGCGAGGATGCCGGGCGCACGTTCGGGACGCTCTCCGGCGCACCGATGCTGTACCTGATCGACGTTCAGGATGCCGCTGCCGGCGGCGGCGTCGTCGGCATCGATCCCGACGGCGTGGTCTGGCACCAGGAGACCGGAGGTGGAACCTGGACCCGCGGCGGGCGAACCGAGGGTACCCCGGAGGCCTTTGCCGTCGTCGGCGGCAGCATGCCCTGGCTCCTCGCCGCCGACCAGCGAGGGGTTGTCGCGAGTGACGACTTCGGCCTTACCTGGACCGTGCTCGTTGCGGCCCAGGCCTAGACCGGTGCGACGGATGAAGCCATGACCACCACGCTCCCAGCCGGTTCCCAGCCACGCCGGGCAAAACCCGCTGCTCGCCTAGAATGAGCCGGAAAGAATTGAAGGACATGAAGCACACTGGGTTGTTCCGGCGCACACCACCGGTTGCGGTCGAAACCGGCCGTCTCGCCGATTTCGCCTACCTCGAACCCGGCGCGGTCTACCTCGACTCCGCCTGTCAAAGCCTCCGGCCGCAGCCGGTCCTCGATGCCCTGACCGAGTACTACACGGCGTACAACGCCTGCGGCGGGCGCGTGAAGTACGCCTGGGGCACCCGCGTCGACCGGGAGGTGCAGGACGCCCGCCGGGCCGTGCTCGAGCTGCTCGGCCTCTCCGGCCGGGGTCACGCGGTCTCCTTCACCCTCAACACGACCTTCGGCCTGAACCTGCTGTTGCAACAGCTGCCGCAGGGCCGGTTCGGGCAGATGGTCACGAGCCACATCGAGCACAATTCGGTCTTCCTGCCCACCATGACGGCGGCGACCCGACTGGGGGTGCCCCGCCTGGTGCTCGACCGCGCCCCCGACGGCGCCCTGATCTACCGGCCGGCCCAGCTCGAACGCGCGATCGTGGTCGTCAACGTGGCCTCCAACATCGACGGGCGTCTACTTACCAACCTCACCGACCTGGTGCGCGACACCCACGCCCGCGGCGGCATCGTCATCCTCGACGCCGCGCAGGCCATGGCGCACGAACGCACCCTGCTGGCCAAAACCGAGGCCGACGCGCTCTGCTTCTCCGCCCACAAGATGTACGGCGCCAGCCTCGGCGTGGTCGTCGCCACCCACGAGCTGCTCGGTTCCCTCGAACTCACCTTCGTGGGCGGCGGCATGGTCGCGGATGTCCGCGAAGACTCCTACGACCTTCTCGCCAACGACCCGGGCGCCCTGCTCGAACCCGGGCTGCAGGCCTGGGGCGAGATCATCGCCCTGCGCCGTGCGATCGAGTGGCTGGGACAGGTGCGCCCCGGCGGCCGGCCCGCTGCCGAGCACCTTCAGGGTCTCTCGCAGCGGCTCTTCGAGGGTCTCGGCGACATCCCCGGCCTCACTCTGGTAAACACCGCGGCCAGCCCGGTGATCAGCGTCTACGCCCCGAAACAGGATTCGCACCGGCTCGCAGTGTTCCTCTCCCAGTCCCACATCATGGTGCGCAGCGGCTACTTCTGCGCCCACCACTACCTGAAAGACCAGCTCGGGCTGCCGCCGCTGCTGCGCTTCTCGCTCGGACTGCACTCAACCACGGCCGATGTCGATCAGGCCGCACAGGCCCTCGCGCGCCTGATGAAAGGCCTCTCCTAAGTGTTCTGCATTGCCGCATTCATCGTTCTCGTTTTCATGGCGGCCGTGTCGGCACGATACCGCCGCTACCTCGGCAAGGCGTGGAACTGCACCCTCCGCCGGGTCACGTTCCGCCCCTGCGACACCACCTTCAAGCAGGACATCAAGGACCACCTGCTCGCGCCGCTGGCGGTGCGCCGTCCGAAGCTCGTCGGCCCGGCATCCGTCGCCCTCGAGGTGGTCGCGCTGCTCGTGGTGCTCACCACCGTCTGGAGCGCATACGTCGTCGTTAAGAGCGGTGTGAACCTGTACGTCTACGGCACCTGCAACAAGCAGGATTCCGCATCCTGCAGCCTGGGCGCCGAGGCCTGCTCGATCCCCGACCAGACGCCCACCTTCGGCGAGTCCCTGCTCTCCGGCGACGTGATCGGCGCCTTCGGCAACGACTTCGCCAGCCTCGGCGAGACGTTCTCGGCGATCCCCTCCCGCATGCAGAACTGGGAGGCCGAGGAATACCTGCCCGCCAACGCCAGCTACCTGGGCGTCTACGACGCGAAGAAGGAAACCGCGCTCGAGGTCATCGACCCCGGCTGCACCTACTGCCTGCAGCTGTTCAACAACATCGAGGAGGCCGGGTTCGACGACCGGATGAACCTCACCTACATCGCCTACCCGATCGCCGCCGACGACGGCTACAAGTTCCAGAACTCGCTGCTCGTCACCCAGTACCTCGAGGCGCTGCGGCTGAACCCTCTCGCCGACGCCGCCACGCCGGTCGACTGGGAGATCCTGCGCCGGATCTACACGGAAGACGATGACAAGGGCGTTTCCTGGCAGAGCGTGATCAACGGCGCCGAGCCGGCTGTCGCCACCACGCTGCTGCAGGACTGGTCGGCTGAATTCGGCCTGAGCCCGGAACAGGTCGCCGCCGTGGCATCCGTCGCCGCCTCCGACGAGGTCGCCGACATCATCGCCGCGAACACGCGGCTGGTCGAGGAGAGCATCCACACCGTGAAGATCCCGACGATCATCTTCGACGGCCGCCGTCACGACGGCCTGGTCTCGGTGGGCGACCTGGACTAGCCCGGCGAGACTGTGAACGGCTAGACCGGCTTGACGACCATCAGCACGACCACGACCACCAGGAGCAGCGAGACGATGCCCGAGCCCATGGCCACGCGCGAGTAGCCGGCGACCTTGGCGCCGACGACCCGAGTGCCGCTGGCGGACTGCTCGGCGAGGAGCTCCGAAACCGACTTCATGGCCGGAACCACCAGGAACAGGCTGAGTACGAGGGCCACCGCGTAGAGCACGATCGACAGCCAGATCCAGGTCGACGCGAGGGACGCGTTGTCCCTGAAGCTCACCGCGCCGAAACCGAGGAACACCACCAGCAGCGACAGCAGAGTGAAGAGATTGGTGGACTTCGCCAGTGAGGCCACCTGGCCGGCTTCCCCGGCCCGCATGGAGCGCATGGCGGTCATGGGGAGGATGGCCATGGGCCCGACGATGAAGACGCCGGTGACAATGTGCAGGGTGTTGAGGAGATCCATTTCTCCAGCGTAGGCCCCGCCGTCCGCTCGCCGGTGAACCGACGTGTTTGACGGGGTGCCCGCCAGGACCCCTCACGGGTGTCGTTTCGCGGCCCGCACCTCGGGGTGGTCGTCGGGTAGGGCGTGCCGGGAGCCGGCGCGCAGCAGCACGTGGTTCTTCCGCTCCCAGTCGAGCACGGCCTGCCGCTGCGGCTCGATCGCCCGACCTTCCGCGCAAACCGCGGCGGTGCGCCCGCAGACGCAGGCAAGCGGCATGCCCTCCACACTGTGGTGCAGCTGCCCGATCCGCCAGAGCACGGCCATGGCCCAGTCGAGCTGACGATGCGCAAGCTCGGTCTTCCGCTCGGCGCGCCGCACCAGGTCACTCTCGAGGAGCGCGCGGACCCCGGCGCTCTTCGTGCGGTCGGACTCGCCGGCCACGACGCCGCGCAGCTCCACCACCTGGGCCATGAGCCCGTCGATCACCGCCTGCTTCTCGGCATCAGCCCCCGCCGACTTCTCGGCGAACTGACGGTGGTTCTCCTGCTGGTCGGCGTATTGCCCGACCCACAGCTTGATGTGCTCCGCGTCCCGGCGGGTGGCCTTTTCCGCCCCCAGGTGGTGCAGGCAGGATGCGCAGACCACCTGGTCGGTCGCCGAGGTGAACGTGAACGGCTGCAGTGACTGGCAGCAGAAGCACTGCGCCCGGATGGCCACATACAACGGATACGGGTGGGTCACGGTTGGTCCTTCGTTAGCCTTCTTGAGCCCTATCGCCGAGCGTACCCAATCGGTGGGATTCCGGGGTCACCCGCGGATGGCGGCCATCCGTTCGGCCAGTTGCGCGGGCGTCAGCGGCGCGCCTCCCCCGATGAAGGACCTCCCTGGGCCGCGGGATTTCCTGCTGGGGATGAGGGCTCCGTCCCCGGCCTCCGGGCCGGGCCCTTCTCGCAGCATCCCACCGGGCACGCATCCGTCCACGGTCCGAGCGCGGTGAGCGCGCAGCGTTCCGTGGTCGACGCCGGCGTCAGTCGCTCGAGCAACAGGTCGACGAGCCCCGCCACGAACTCCCGGTGCAGGCCGGGGGTCGACACCCGGGCAAATCCCAGGTCGTGCGCGGCGGCAGTGGCCGCCGCCTCCGTGTCGAGGTCCCAGGAGACCTCCATGTGGTCGGAGATGAATCCGATCGGCACCACGACGACGGCTCGCGTGCCGGCCGCGGCGAGCACGACGATGACGTCGTTGACGTCAGGTTCGAGCCAAGGCATTTCGGGCGGACCCGACCGCGACTGGAATGCCAGAGACCAGGCCGGGGTGGCGTCGGCCGCTGTGCCGTCGCCCGCCACCGCTGAAACGGCGGCCATCACCACCTCCGCGACGGCCCGGTGCTGCGCCTCGTAGGCCCCGCCGGCACTGAAGGATCGCTCGCGTGGGCCACTCTGCTCGGCATCCGCCATCGGGATGGAGTGGGTTGTGAAGAGCACGTGAACGTCGTCCGGGGCCAGGCCCTGCCGGGCGAAGTCGGCGAGGGCGGAGCAGACGCCGAGCACGAACGGGGCGACGAAGCCGGGATGGTCGAAGTAGGGGCGAACCGCGTCGATGCGCACGGCGTCGCCGAGCCCGGTGGCGCACCGCGCCTCAACCAGGTCTTCCCGGTACTGCCGGCAGCTCGAGTAGGAGCTGTACGCGCTCGTCGTGAGCGCGAGCAATCGGGTGTGGCCGGCGTCGACGGCCGCAGTCACGGCGTCTCGCAGGTACGGAACCCAATTGCGGTTCCCCCAGTACACCGGCACGAAGGTGCCTCGGGCGGCCAGTTCGGTCTGGAGCGCGTCACGGAGCGCCCGGTTTTGTCCGTTGACCGGGCTCACACCACCCGAGGCGCGGTAGTGTGCGGCCACGGTTTCGAGGCGTGCCTCCGGAATTCCGCGGCCCCGGGTGACGTTCCGGAGGAACGGGATGACGTCGTCCTGGCCCTCGGGGCCTCCGAAGCCGAGGAGGACCACGGCGTCGTACCCGGCTGGCTCCGCGGCAGGCACGGGCACGAGGCCATCCACGGGCTGAGACTCAGGCACCGACGAGGGCACCGGCCACGCCCGGCTGGAACGGGCAGGCCGGGTCCTCCCCCAGCGGATCGCCGCTCGACGCGAACGCGCGGGCTCGAGAGCCCCCGCACAGGTCCGCGTACTCACAGCGGCCGCAGCGGCCGGTGAACTCCGTGGCCCGGATCTGTTTAAGTAGCGGGTTGTCCCGGTAGATCTCGGCCAACGGGGTCGTGCACACGTTCCCGAGGCCGAGTGGCAGAAACCCGGCCGGGTAGACCTCGCCGTCGTAGGCCACGAAGACGATGCCCTTGCCGTCGCGGGTCGACGCGGTCTGCGCCCGCGGCAGGCCCGCGGGCGGTCCCATCAGGGCTTCCAGCCTCGCGGACAGGGCGTTGTACGGAGCGCTCGTCGGTGCAGGGTCACCGGCGCGTCGGCGAGCGACGATCCGCCGGAAAAAGGGTGCCTCGACCGTGCGCACGATGAAGCCATGCTGGGAGGCGTCGAAGAGGAAGTGGCAGATGTCTTCGTGCTCCGCTGGGCTGACGGCCTCGGTCGCGACGCCGCGGCCGACCTGGACGAGGAAGAAGACCTCCCAGATAGCGGCGCCGGCGTTCTTGATCAGGGCCGCGACATCCGCGAGCTCGTCGACATTGGCGCGCATGACGGTCGTGTTGACCTGGACGGTCAACCCCACCGCGGCGAGAGCCCGGATCGCCGCCACGGTGTCGTCGAAGTGGCCCGGGATCCCGCGCACGCCCTCATGGGTCGCGGCGACGGCGCCGTCAAGGCTGATCGACACCGCCTTGACCCCGCTCGCCACGATCCGTTCGATCATCTGCGGAGTAAGTGTCGGCGTGACCGACGGGGACAGCGCCGTCGGCAGTCCAAGACCGGTGGCGTAGTCGACGAGTTCGAACAGGTCAGGGCGCATCAGGCAGTCGCCGCCGGTGAGCACCAGGATCGGGTACGGCCGGCCGAATCCGGCCACCTGGTCGATCAGGTCTTTACCTGCTGCCGTGGTCAGCTCGCCTGGCAGGGCTTGCATCGTGGCGCTGGCCCGGCAGTGTTTGCAGGCAAGCGCGCAGGCGCGGGTGGTTTCCCAGAACACCAGCATCGGGCGCTGCGCGTAGTCCGGGCCCTTTCCACGGCGGGCGGTCGGCAGCGTCGGCAACACGGCGGTCTCGCCGAGGGGGATGCTGAGCCCGCTCATGCGGGCACCTCGCTCGCGGGACGGGCATCGGTCAGAAGCTGCGCGAGCTTGTCGGCGGTGCGCTCGGCGTCGGCCACGCAGCTGGCCAGCCCGACCCCCCGGTAGGCGGAACCGGTCAGGTAGAGCCCCGGCAGCCGACCCAGAGCCACCTCCGCGGCGGCGAGCCGACCCTGATGGCCGACGATGTACTGCGGCATCGCCTGCAGCCAGCGCTCGATGTGCTGCTCGGTCGGGCGCCCGGTCAGACCCATGGCCTCGACGAGTTCGGCGTGCACCTGGCTGACCAGGGTGGCCTCATCGAGGTCCATCCAGCGCTGGTCGCGGCGCCTGCCCACCATGCAGCGGATGATCACGGTTGTGTCATCGGCGAGGTGCGGCCACTTGGCGCTGGACCAGGTGCAGCCGACAATGAGTTTGTCTTCCTCCGGCGGCACCAGGAAGCCCGTGCCGACGAGGTCGTGGGCGACGGCGGAGCGCGGGTAGGCCAGGCAGATCGTGGCAACATCGACGTAGGGGATACCCGCCAGCGCGGCGGCCAGGTCGGGGGCTTCCGTCTTCATCATGTCCGCCGCAGCGAACGCGGGAGTGGCGAGCACCACCGCGTCGGCCTCGAGCACCGTGCCGTCGCTCAGCTTCACCTCATAGCCGGCGGTGCCGCGCGACACGGACACGACCGCCGTACCGAGGCGCACATCGTCGCCCACGACGTGGACGGCCAGTGCGTCGATCAATCGGGCGAGCCCCCCACGAAGGGTGACGAGGACCGCGCCTCCTGCTCCGGCGGGCTGGGGTGGGGCATTCCGGCGTCGGCGCCGCAGTCCGAGGTAGAGGCTGCGATTGCCGCGGGCGAGAGCGTCGATGTCCGGCGCGGTGCTCCGAGCGCTGAGCTCGTCGGCCCTGCCGGCATGCACACCACCGAGCAGCGGATCGACGAGGCGGTCGAACACCTGCCCGCCCATCCTCGGGCGAACGATTTCTGCGATTGTGGGGTCGTCTGGCAATCCCGCCGGGGCCGCCTTCACGAGGTCCAGGGCCGCACGGGCCAGACCGAGAGGCGACAGCAGTCGGGATTTCAGCAGGGGCAGCAGTCGATCGGGGATGCCGAAGAGGGTGCCGGCCGGGAGCCGTCGCAGCTTCCCGCGCGACCAGATGCGTGCGCCGGACCCGGCGGGGGCCACGACGAGGTCGCTGACCCCGAGGTCCTCGATGAGGGCTGCCACCACGGGTGCCCGCACCATCAGTGCGTCAGGTCCGACGTCAACGAGGTGCCCGCCGAATCGTTCAGTGGAGATCTTGCCACCCAACCGCGCCCCACCCTCAACCAGGGTGAGATGCACCCCGTCGCCAAGCCGGCGGTGCAGGTAGTGTGCTGTCGCCAATCCGCTGATTCCGCCGCCGACGATGACGACCCGTGGTTGAGCGAGCATTCGACTTACCTCCAGTTGCCGGTGAATCCGGGGCAACCGGCAACCTGTGGCAATCCTTGTTACTTCGATCCTACGACCGTCGTCTCCAGCGGCACCTCGCGGGCCGGCGGCGGCGGGCGCCGATCGAAGCACGAATCGCCGCCCGGACCGGGCCCCGATCAGCCCCGGGATCAGCCCGAACCACGGCCGAATTCACGCCTTCTCATATTCCGTCGGACGGTTGCGCGCGACCGCCGCGCAGGCCCGTTCGACGGCAGCCACGGATGCGGCGACGTCGTCCGCATCCGTCGACCAGTTGCTCACGGAGATCCGCAGCACATCCCGGTCCTGCCAACGCGAACCCGACATCCACGCGGTTCCCTCCTTGAGTAGTTCTTCCGTCACCCGGCGGGTGCGCTCGTCGTCGCCGAAGCTGACGCAGACCTGGGTGAAGACCACGTCGTTGAGCACCTCGGCGCCGGGGATGCGACCCAGACCGTCGGCGATGGCCCGGGCGTGATCGGCCAGCCGCTCCACCAGCATCACGGTGCCCGAGCGGCCCAGGGAGCGCAGAGCCGCCCAGACCGGAACGCCGCGCGCCCGGCGCGACAGCTCGGGCACCTTTTCGTAGGGGTCACCCGGGCCGGTCTCGTCGGCGAACAGGTAGCTCGTGTGCACCCCGAAGGTGGACCGCAGCTCGGCGGGCCGGGCCACGATGGCCATGCCACAGTCGTAGGGCACTTGGAGTGTCTTGTGCGCGTCGGTGGCCCAGGAATCGGCGGTGTCGAGGCCTGCCAGCTGTTCGCGGTAGCGCGGGCTCACTGCGGCCCAGAGGCCGAAGGCGCCGTCGACGTGCACCCAGGCACCGTGCTGGTGGGCGAGGTCGGTGAGCTCACCGACCGGGTCGAAGGCGCCGGAGTGCACATTGCCGGCCTGCAGGCAGACGATCGCGGGGCCATTGCCCTGGTTGAGCGCGGCCGCCAGGGCCTCGGGGAGCATGCGGCCCTGATCGTCGGCCGGGACGACAATGGGGGCGCCGAGTCCCAGGTAGCGCAGGGCCAGGTCAATCACCGCGTGGCGCTCATCGCCCACGTAGACGGCGACGCGGGGCGCCCCGGCCAGACCGGCGGTCGCGACGTCCCAGCCGGCGTCGACGAGCACATGATCGCGTCCGGCTGCCAGACCCACGAAGTTCGCCATGGTGGCCCCGGTGGTGAAGCCCACGTCGGCGCCGTTCGGCAGACCCAGCAGATCGAGGATCCAGCCGCCGGCGGCCTCCTCGGCGGCGGCCGTGGCCGGGGTCGCGAAGCGCATCCCGGCGTTCTGGTCCCACGCGCTGACCAGCCAGTCGGCTGCCAGGGCTGCCGGCAACGTGCCGCCGATCACCCAGCCGAAAAAGCGGCCGGACGTCATCGCCATCAGCCCCGGTTCGGCCAGCCGGGCCAGCTCGTCGATCACCTCCGCCGGGTCCGTCGGCTGCAGCGGCAGCGGCGCCGCGAAGCCCGCGGCGAGGGTGTCGGCGTCGACGCGTGGCCCCACGGGCCGGGTGGGCAGGGAGGAGAGCCAATCCAGGGCATGGGCTTTCGCTCGCTCCAGGGCCTGACGATAGTCATCCGGGTCAGCAGACATGCCGAGATTTTATGCCTGCCCGGAGACCACCGAAAGAGCGCTGTTTTCCGGGCGCGAATCGTCCCTGGCGCTGATGACCCATCGGAGGCAATCGCGACCCCCATACCGGCTCCGATGGCGATGCCCACGTCGGCCTGCGTCGGCGAACACGCGGTCGATGCCCGGTTCGCGGCGACCGGCCGGTTTTGTTCCGACATGGGGGCTCGTCCAGCCGACATTCAGCCCATCCGCCGTACCGTGGTTAACGGAGTTCCCCCACTCCAAACGAATTGGCCCCGGCAGATTCCTCGCCTCCCCCAGGCGCGGTGAAGCCGGGGCTTTTTCGTGGCGGTCAGCGAACTCCGCTGAACAAATCACGGCCGATCGACCCTCGCGACCGCTCTGAGAATCAGAGTCGCACTTCCCCCGGTTGGGGCGGCTCTGGGGTGACGCGCAGACCGGCGGGTGTGTTCGAGATGCGGACGAGTTCCTCCACCCATGCCCGGTTCAGGAGTGGTTCTTTGCTGCCCTGAAAGTCGAACTGCAACGGGATGGTGGGGTGGATCCAGATGGAGCTGTGGCCGCTGCCAGGCGCCGCCATGTACTCCCAGGAGAACGTAACCGATGGTGAGGAGCGTGGCGTACAGCCAGACGGAGCTGGCCCCGAAACCCTGCCCGTCGTCCCCGTTATCGACCATGGCGGAAGCGATGAACATCGCGACGAGAATCAGAATTTAGGCGATGAATTCGGTCGTTTTAGAGGCAGCCTTCGTCTCGGTCGAAACGCGAGCGACGCGGCCAGTGTTGGGAGTGCTACTCATAATGTGTTCCTTTGTCCGGTGTGATCTCGGCGTCGGTGTACGCCGTGAACTATGGAATCAGCCGAATCCAGAATCGAGATATTCGGGGCGAGGGGCTTGCGGATCATCGCGTGAACACGCTTGCTCCCACGGGCTCAGATCACACCGCTGTCTGTGTTCGATGGAACACGGTTCCGACTCAGCGTCCCGCGTCCGCCTCCGGACGCAAACGGATGAGCCGATGCGGGCCATCTTCCTGCAGCTCGGCCACCTCGCTGCGCGAGGTAAGGAAGTCAGTGAAGGAACGGAAGCCGAGCGGTTTTTCGTTGAACGAGGGGTCCATCCGGCGCATCTGGTTCTTCACCGTGCCGGTGTTCAGCCACTCGTCGTCGTCGCCCTTTGCGTGCCCGATCTGCAGGGCACGCACGAGGAGTTCCGACGCGACCGTCTGAGGGTCGATGTCCTCGGCCGGTTCCGGCTCCGGCTCGTCGAATTGCGAACTGATGGTATGCGAGAACATCGGGATCGTCGTCACGGTGCGGGCTTTGACGGGCACCGTCTTGGGTGGCACGGTCGCGGGTTCTGCGGCCTTCCTGCCCGACGGGGGCTTCTGCACGAGCGCCACGGGGGCGGGCACGGCGGCGGCGACCTTCGCTATGCCGGGGAGCGAGTCATAGTCCTCGAATTCGTCGCACGCAGCCGCGAGGGAGGTGCTGGTCGACCCGGCGACTCCGATGCCCACCACGAAGCGACCGAGACGTTTCGACTTCTGGGCGAGGGCGATGTAATCCGAGTCACCGGCGACGATGATGACGTGGGTGAGGTCGGGCAGCCGGAAGAGGTCTTCGACCACGTCGACGGCGAGACGGATGTCCGCCCCGTTCTTCGTTCCCCGCGTCGTCGTGGTGAATAGCTGGGTGAGGTCAACCGCTCGGGACATGAGCTGGCGTTGGTAGCTCGCATTCACGGGAACGGACCAGTCGGCGTATGCGCGATTGACGACCAGCGTGCCGAACGACGCGGCAAAATCAATGATCGCGTTGAAGTCGACCGTCGCGGCGTTCAGCTTCGCGGCGACCTCGGGCTCGGCATCCGCGCTCGATCTGTCGAAATTACGGATGCCATCGCGCTGGAAGGCATTTCGTCCGTGTAGTTGCTGATAGCGAGAGACGACGATGTTGTCGAAGTCGATGTAGAGGCCGACACGTGCATCGTTCGGTTCAGTCATGGTGGGTTCCTTAGCTACCGGGCGGACGAATCAGTCGCAACCCCGAACTCAAGTCTGCTGCGCACGATGCGACGACGGCAACTCGCGGAATCGACTGCGGCACTCAGTACGCGCGCACCGATCCGCGCCGAGCCTGCCGGGAGGTACACAATGAGGTATGGCCACTGACGACCCATGCCCGGTTTTCTTCCTCTCGGATAGCACCGGAATCACGGCGGAAACGCTCGGGAGCACCCTCCTGTCCCAGTTCCCCACCGTGGAGTTCGACCGCACGACGATCCCGTTCATCCTGAATGTGGACCAGGCCCAGGCCGTGGTCGACCAGATCGACGCTCTGGTGGAGCGCGGCCAGAAGCCGATCGTGTTCTCCACGGCCGTGACCAGCGACATCCGCCGCACCCTCGGCACCTGCACGGCCACCCTGATCGACCTGCTCGGAACCTATCTCGGCGAGCTCGAGGAGGCCCTTGCGACGCAGGCCAGCAATGAACCAGGGCGCGCCCACGGCCTCGGCAACGCCGCCCGCTATCAGTCCCGCATGACGGCCGTCGAATACGCGATGGAGCACGATGACGGCCAGAGCCTGCGAGCGCTCGAGAAGGCGCAGCTGATCCTGGTGGCCCCGTCGCGCTGCGGCAAGACCCCCACCACGATGTACCTGGCGCTGCAGCACGGCATCTTCGCGGCGAACTTTCCCCTTGTCGACGAGGATTTCGAGCGGGAGGGTCTCCCCAAGCCACTGCGACCGTTCGTGGACAAGTGCTTCGGGCTCACCACCAATCCCCTGCGCCTGAGCCAGGTGCGCACCCAGCGCCGGGAAGGTTCGCCCTACGCGTCCCTGCGGCAGTGCGGGTTCGAGCTGCGCAGTGCGGAGCGACTCTATGCCTCCCACGGAATCCCGTTCCTCAACTCGGCGAGCATGTCCGTGGAGGAGATGTCGGCCATGATTCTGCAGCAAATGAACCTCAAACGCTGACTCACATTAAAAACGCAGACAAGTGAACATGTCAATCAAGTAAACAAATCGCGCTCAGGCCGGATAGACCTGTCACTATGGGAACAGGGCGCTTATCCACGAGGTGAGCCTCCTCACCTCGTGGCCTCACCTCTGGTCGCACACTGCAAGGGAGCAGAACACATGACGACAGACATCCTCTGGTTTTCCGAAATCGGACTCACGGACCTGGACCGGGTGGGCGGCAAGAACGCTTCCCTGGGCGAAATGGTGCAGAATCTGACGTCGGCCGGCGTCAAGGTGCCCGACGGGTTCGCCACCACCGCGGACTCCTACCGCCGATTCCTGTCCGATTCTGGTTTGGACCAGCGGATCATCGAGCGCCTGCGGGGCCTCGACATCGACGACGTCACCGCGCTGGCAGCGGCCGGCAAGGAAATCCGCGGCCTGATGCGTGACACGCCCTTCCTGCCCGAGTTCGAGTCCCAGATCCGGACCGCCTACGCGGCCCTGGTCCTGAAGCACGGCGGCTCCGACGACATTTCCTGGGCGGTGCGTTCCAGCGCCACCGCCGAGGACCTTCCGGATGCGTCCTTCGCCGGTCAGCAGGAGACGTTCCTGAATGTGCGCGGAATCGAGAACATCCTGCCGGCCATCAAGGATGTCTTCGCCTCCCTCTACAACGACCGGGCGATCGCCTACCGGGTGCACCACGATTTCGAGCACGCCGAGGTGGCGCTGTCGGCCGGGATCCAGCGCATGGTGCGCTCGGACATCGGCTCCTCCGGGGTCATGTTCACGATGGACACCGAATCCGGCTTCCGCGACGCGGTCTTCATCACCTCCTCCTACGGTCTGGGCGAGGCCGTCGTTCAGGGCGCCGTCAACCCCGACGAGTTCTACGTCTACAAGCCGGCGCTCGAGGCCGGCCGTCCCGCCATCCTCAAGCGCACTCTCGGCGAGAAGGCGCTGCAGATGACCTTCACGAAGAACCGTGAAATCGGCCGCACGATCGACTTCGTTCCCGTGGACGTCGGCCTGCGCAACCTGTTCAGCATCACGGATGCCGAGGTGGAGGAGCTGGCCCGCCACGCCCTCTCGATCGAGGCGCACTACGGACGTCCGATGGACATTGAGTGGGGCAAAGACGGCATCGACGGCGGCATCTACATCTTGCAGGCCCGCCCGGAGACGGTGCAGTCGCGAGCGACCGCGGTGTCCCAGAGCCGGTTCAAGATGAACGAGACCGGTAAGATCCTGGTCGAGGGCCGCGCCATCGGCCAGCGGATCGGTGCCGGAAGCGTGCGCATCCTCTCGTCCATCGACCAGATGGCGAGCTTTGCCACCGGCGACGTGCTCGTCGCGGACATGACCGACCCGGACTGGGAACCGATCATGAAGCGCGCCAGCGCCATCGTGACCAACCGCGGCGGCCGCACCTGCCACGCCGCGATCATCGCCCGCGAACTCGGCATTCCCGCGGTAGTCGGCACCGGGACCGCCACCGACATCCTCTCCGACGGCCTCGAAGTCACGGTGTCCTGCGCCGAGGGTGAGGCGGGACTGATCTACGAAGGGCTGCTCGACTTCGGCATCGAGGAGACCGCGCTCACCACCCTGCCGCCGGCCCCGGTGAAGGTCATGATGAATGTCGGCACCCCGGAGCAGGCGTTCACGTTCGCCCAGCTGCCCCACCACGGCGTGGGTCTCGCCCGGCTCGAATTCATCATCAACCGTCAGATCGGCATCCACCCCAAGGCTCTGCTCAACCTGGCCGACCAGCCCGCCGACGTGGCCCGCGAGATCAACACCCGCATCGCCGCCTACGGCAACCCGCGCGACTACTACATCAAGCGCCTGGCCGAGGGCGTGTCCACGATCGCGGCCGCCTTCGCGCCGGAGACCGTGATCGTGCGGATGAGCGATTTCAAGTCCAACGAGTACGCCAACCTCATCGGCGGACCGGCCTACGAGCCGCACGAAGAGAACCCGATGCTCGGGTTCCGCGGGGCGTCCCGCTACCTCGAGCCCTCGTTCCGGGACTGCTTCGACCTCGAATGCGAGGCGCTCTCATTCGTGCGAAACGAGATGGGGCTGACCAACGTCAAGCTGATGATCCCCTTCGTGCGCACCCTGGACGAGGCCGCGGGCGTTATTGAACTGCTCGCCGAGAACGGGCTGCGCCGTGGGGAGAACGACCTCGAGATCGTCATGATGTGCGAGTTGCCGGCCAACGCGCTGCTCGCCGACGAGTTCCTGGACTACTTCGACGGGTTCTCCATCGGATCCAACGACATGACGCAGCTGACGCTCGGCCTCGACCGCGACTCGGCGATCGTCGCCGGCGGCTTCGACGAGCGCGACCCGGCCGTGAAGAAGCTGCTCAGCATGGCGATCGCGGCCTGCAAGGCCCGCGGCAAGTATGTGGGCATCTGCGGCCAGGGCCCCAGCGACCACCCGGATTTTGCCGAGTGGCTCGTCGCCGAGGGCATCGACTCCGTGTCGCTGAACCCCGACACCGTGGTCGACACCTGGCTGCGGCTGGCCGGCGTGACCGCGGGCAGCAACCACTTCGGCACGGATGACGCCGCCACCGACCCCAAGGAGGCCTCGGCTGCCTGATCGGCGATCGAGCTCGCCCCGCGGGCGACGCCCGAATCACCCGGGAACGTGCCACGCAGCTCGGCGCGCTGCGGGCGTCAGGGCGGCCCGATCAGTGTGCCGGCGTCAGTAGTCGTACGGCTGGGCGGGCTGGTCCGTGGGCGTGACCTCGCTCGGAACAAGGGCGATGGCCTCCTCGCTGCGGATGCTCGGGTTGGTGTCGAAACCGCTCTCGATGGCAACCCAGCTGTCGGTCGGGAATTCGTCCTGCCAGCCGGGGTAGTAGACGGGGATGCCGACCGGCTGCGCGTCGACCGCGCAGCAGGACACGACGAAGCGGGCCACGAAGAACACGTTCTCGGGGTCGCTCGTGTCGGGCGTGACGAACCCGGTCACGGTCGCGGTCTTGTCGGCGAAGAAGTCCTCGCCGGCGCCCTGGCGCAGCAGCGAGGACCAGTCCCGCACGGTGAAGGTCGAGTAGTCGCCGCCG
Organism: Cryobacterium sp. TMT2-15-1; assembly: GCF_004402345.1. Classification (NCBI taxonomy): domain Bacteria; kingdom Bacillati; phylum Actinomycetota; class Actinomycetes; order Micrococcales; family Microbacteriaceae; genus Cryobacterium; species Cryobacterium sp. TMT2-15-1. Next base: position 55,219 of record NZ_SOGD01000051.1, read on the forward strand.
ACGAGGTCGCTCGCCTCTTTCTGCGTGATGAGCGAGGTCGAGCCGTTCAGGTCGCGCTTGGCGACCGTGGCCGTGGTCAGGGTCGCCGGCGGTAACACCAGGAGGCCCACGGTGGCCGCGACGATGATCAGGATGCTGCCGGCCGACCAGAGCCACGCCCAGCGTCCTCCGTCGTCCTCTGGCGGCTCGTGCTCGTCTTCGGCTGCGGGCAGGAGAGCGAATGCGGCCACCACCAGCGCTGCGGCGATCACGGCCATCACCATGGTGAACACGAAGTACCGCGGGTGGATGTAGAGCCCGAGCTGCCCGCTGACCCCCAGCCAGACCGTGGCCACAATGCCCACGACGCTGAGGAGCGCGCCCTGCCAGCGCCGCAGGAGCCGTCTAAACGACATAGTTGATCGCCAATCCGAGAACCGCGGAGCAGAGAGCCACAATCAGGGTGAGTTGCATCAGGGTCTTTGCCCTGAAGGTCGTGCGCAGCAGGGCCAGCATCTTGATGTCGATCATCGGGCCGAAGACCAGGAAGGCCACGATGGCGCCGGGCATGAACGTCGCACCGAACGAGAGGATGAAGAAGGCGTCGACGTTGGAGCAGATCGAAACCACGAAGGCCAGGGCCATCAGCGCCAGCACGGACCAGACCGGGTGGCTGCCGAGCGTCACGAGCACCTCCCGGGAGACGGCGGTCTGGATCAGCCCGGCCAGTCCGGCGCCGATAAAGAGCGCCGGCAACATCGCGCTGGTCTCCTTCGTGAACAGGCCGGCGCTGCGCTTGATCTTGCCGTCGCCCGCGTCATGGTGGTCACCGAGCGCACAGGCGTCCTGAAACCGGGGAGCGAGCAGGGACTCGGGTTTCGGATGCCGGCTGTAGATGTAGCCGATCAGGTTGGCGATCAGGAATCCGCCGGCGATGCGCCAGACCAGGATGCCACTGTCCCAGCCGAATGCCTGCTGGGTGGTGATGATGGTCACCGGGTTGAGGATCGGGGCCGCGAAGAGGAACGTCATCGATTCGCCGACCGTCAGCCCCTTGGCGATCAGGCCGCGCGCCAGAGGCACATTGCCGCACTCGCAAACCGGCAGCAGCATGCCCAGCAGCGAGAGCACGACCCGCCGGGCAACCGGGTTCCTCGGCAGGCGCCGCAGCAGGAACCCCTCCGGCAGCCAGGTCTGCACCACGATCGACAGCACGATGCCGAGGAAGACGAACGGCAGCGACTCGATCACCACGCTGATCGACAGGGTGACGAAGTCGCGGAAGGTGTCCGCCAGGGTATCGGCAGGGGCCGACGGCGCAAACACGCGCAGCACGATCACCAGCCCGACGATGAGGAGGCCGACGAAGAGGCCGCGGCCGGGCCTCCGGCGCGCGGTGAAGGGCCGCGCGGCGATGGTCTGACTCATGGGTATATCTTGTCCTGTTTCGACTCGGTCGCGCTCGGGACAGGAAGCCATCGGCAGAAGGTTGGCGGGGGCATCCGTCGGTTAGCCGCACCAGTCAGGGAGAAAACCGGACACGCTGCGGCTGCTGGTGCCGCGGTCGAGGTCTACCAGGGTGGTCGTCATGCCCGAGAACGCGGGAAGGGTCGGGTAGTCGTCGCCGAGGCCGGCCGCCGGGATCGTCTCCACCGCGAGGTACTGGCCGTTCGGCGAGACGCAGAAGTCCCGCACGCGCGACGCGTCCGACGCGGGAGTGAACGCGACGCTCGAGTCGGCGGCGTCGGTGACGGCGATCAGGGAAGCGAGCTGGTTGATGTCGCCGGTCTCCTGCAGGAACAGGCGGGCGTACCGCCCCTGCTCGGTGAGGAGCACGAGCTTGCCGGGGTAGGCCCTCGCTTCGAGCAGGCTGGGCGCGAGATCGAGTGTGGTCACGGCCCCGTCGGTGAGGTCGATCGTCGAGCCTTGGTCGGGGTCGGCGACGACGAGCGCGCGGGTGCCGGGCACGAATCCGCGCATCTCGTCGTGCTCGCCCAACGGGGTCAGCACGGCGTCGCCGAGCATGTCGATCAGGAACAGGGACTGCCCGGCGTTCTGCACGACGAGAGAGGTGCTGTCCGGCACGAACCGCAGGTCCATCACCGTCATCGGCAGGCCGTCCACCCCGGTGACCTCGGCCGGGAGGCCCGAGTACTCGGTCAGGTCGTAGACGAAGGGGGTGCGGTCGTAGCGACGCCCCGGCGTCTCCGGGGCGCTGGTGAAGGTGTACGCGATCAAGGTTTTCGACGGGGAGGCAGCCAGGTTCTCGATCACGCCCGCTCCCGGCACGGGCACTTGCACGTTGTCCCCGCCCCCGAACGAGACCACCACGAGGGTAGCCGCGTCGTCTTCGGCGAGCGTGACGGCGGCGAGGTGGTTCTCCAGGGCGACATACTGCTGGATGCGCGGGGCGCTGAACACGATGTCTCCGTCGCCCCGGCCCTGCAGGGTCGTGCGGCGCACGGTGTCGGGCCGCTTCGCGCCGACGTCGTCCACCCGGCTGTCGCGCTGCAACGCATAGATGTCGACGTCCGGGGTCGTGAACTCGTATTCCAGGGTGGCGGTGGCGTCCTGGGTGGTGCTCATGACATCCGTCACCGTCACCGTATAGACGGTGTTGTAGCGCAGGATGCCGGCGAACTCCACCGTCAGGGCGCGGTCGGCGACACGAGCGGAGACCTCTGTAGCCGGGGACACCGTCACTTGGCCGGCCTGGACCTCGGCCAACGGCTGGTTCGCGGTGAGCAGCAGGCGCGGGTTGCCACGCGTGACGGCGGCGTCGAGGTTGATCTCGGCGGAGGCCAGGCGGGGACCCTGGCTGAAGTTGGCCATCGCGAGGCCCGCCACCAGCAGGACGAGCACCGCGACCGTGACCGAGAAGAGCAGTCGGAAACGCCGGCTCGCCAGCTGCACGGAGCGCGACGGATTCGCGGACGCGCGTGCGGCCGAGAGCGCGCTCCGTTCGCGGTTCATCCTGTCAATAGTATCGGCCGATTTTCCGGGCGCGCCGGAGGCCGGGGGATCAGGGCCGCGCAACCGGAGAAGTCGGCGCAACGCCCTCGGGGGCATAGGATCGTTGGGAGTATTCAGGCGTATGCAGTCCTAGCCCTGGTCCGCAGCGTCGTCAATCGCATTCCTCGCCGCGTTGGCGCACATCACGTCGATCCCCCGATCGAGATCGTGATCATTTGACCGCTTCGATCAGACCCCCCACTGTCTCAGGACCTACCAAGCAAGGCATCAGTTATGACTTCTACGCGATTCCCCCTGTCGCGCGCGGAAACGCGCGCCCGGCTCCTGTCCATGCGCGGTGTGCTCTTCGACCTCGACGGGGTGCTCACGCCCACCGCCGATGTTCACATGGCCGCCTGGGCGCGCCTGTTCACCCGCTTTCTCGAGGACGAGGGAGTGACCCCCGCCTACAGCGACGCCGACTACTTCCAGTACATCGATGGCAAGCCCCGCTATGACGGCGTGCGGTCGCTGCTCGCCTCGCGGGGCATCCAGCTGCCCGACGGCGACCCGACGGATGCCCCGGAGCGCAACACCGTCTGCGGCCTCGGCAACCGCAAGAACGAGGCCTTCAACGAGACCCTCGCTGAAAGCGGCGTCACGCCCTACCCGGGATCGATCGAGTTCCTCGACTACGTCGTGGCCGCCGGCCTCGCCGTGGCCGTCGTCACCAGCTCGCGCAACGGGGAGAAGACCCTCGCAGCCGCCGGCATTCGCGGACGCTTCGAGATCGTCGTCGACGGCCTGCTCTCGGCCGAGCGTGGCCTGGCCGGCAAGCCGGCCCCCGACACCTATGAGCTCGGCGCGGCACTGCTCGGCCTCGATGCGGCCCAGTGCGTCGTCGTCGAAGACGCGCACTCAGGCATCCAGGCCGGCCGCGCCGGCAACTTCGGCCTCGTGCTCGGAGTGGACCGCGGCGTGGGCACGCAGACCCTGCTCGACGCCGGGGCCGACGTCGTCGTCCCCGACCTCCACGAGCTGCTCCCCAACGTCGAAACGGAGGCCGGAAAATGAACCGGATCACCGACACGAACGACCCGCTCGACCGCAACCGATTCCCGATCGACGAGTGGGCCCTAGTCGAGAAGGACTTCTCCGGTGACGACATGGGTCGCACCGAGACGCTGTTCGCCGTCGGCAACGGGTACCTCGGCCTGCGCGGCAACGTGGACGAGGGCCGGGACGGCCATGCCCACGGCACGTTCATCAACGGGTTCCACGAGACCTGGCAGATCCGGCACGCGGAAGAGGCCTTCGGCTTCGCGCGCGTCGGGCAGACGATCGTCAACGCGCCGGATGCCAAGATCATCCGCATTTACGTCGACGACGAGCCGCTTGTTCTGACCCTCGCGGATCTGCTCAGCTACGAGCGCCGCCTCGACTTCGCCGGCGGCATCCTCTCCCGGTCCCTCGAATGGCGCACGCCCTCGGGCAAGCGCGTGCTGATCCAGTCGCGCCGCCTGGTGTCGTTCACGGAACGCCACCTCGCGATCCTCGAGTACGAGGTCACCATGCTGGACGCTGACGCGTCGGTCGTGATCTCCAGCCAGATCCTCAACCGCCAGGACGGCATCGGCGAGTACGACGCCCCGAAGTCCACCAACGGCAAGGACTTCGACCCGCGTAGGGCCGAGTCGTTCACCGACCGGGTGCTGCGCCCCCGCTTCAAACGGGCATCCGAGGGCCGCTACATCCTCGGTTTCCGCTGCACGAACTCGGGCATGACCATCGCCTGCGCCGCCGACCACCAGCTTGAGACGCTCAATGAGTACGACGAGGCCTCGCACATCGGCGACGACATCGCCAAGCACGTCTACCGCATCAAGGCCAAGCAGGGCCAGTCCATCCGACTGACCAAGACCCTCAGCTACCACACCTCCACCGGCGTGCCCACGCACGAGCTCGCCGACCGGTGCGACCGCACGCTCGACCGCGCCGTCGCAGCCGGAACCGAACAGTACGTCGCCGAGCAGCGCGACTGGCTCACCGCTTTCTGGGCGCGCACGGATGTCGAACTCGTCGGCCAGCCTGCCCTCCAGCAGGCCACCCGCTGGAACTTCTTCCAGCTCGCGCAGGCGTCCATGCGAGCCGACGGCCAGGGCGTGTCCGCGAAGGGCGTGTCCGGCTCCGGCTACGGCGGCCACTATTTCTGGGACACGGAAGTGTACGTGCTCCCCTTCCTGACCTACACGTCGCCGAACGCCGCGCGCAACGCGCTGCGGTTCCGGCACGCGATGCTCGAGCACGCCAGGGTGCGCGCCACCGAACTGAACCAGCTGGGCGCGCTGTTCCCGTGGCGCACGATCAACGGCCTGGAGTCGTCCGCGTACTACGCCGCCGGCACCGCGCAGTATCACATCGACGCTGACATCTCCTATGCGCTGACCCAGTACGTGTCGGCCACCGGCGATGAGGACTTCCTCTCCCGCGAGGCCATCGACATCCTGGTGGAGACGGCGCGCATGTGGGCCGACCTCGGCTTCTGGCGCGGCAACGGCAACGACGTCTTCCACATCCACGGCGTCACCGGGCCCGACGAGTACACGACTGTCGTCAACGACAACCTGTACACGAACATCATGGCCCGCTCGAACCTGCGGGACGCGGTCACCAGTGTGCGCAGACTGCGCGAGGTCGACATCGCCTCCTACGACTTCATGGTCGCCCGCCTCGGACTCGACGAGGCCGAGATCATCGAGTGGTCGTTCGCCGCGGAGGCGATGCACATCCCCTTTGACAAGACCCTGGGCATCCACCCGCAGGACGCGCAGTTCCTGGAGAAGGAACGTTGGGACCTCTCACAGACGCCGCCCGCCAACCGCCCGCTGCTGCTGCACTACCACCCCCTCGTGATCTACCGCTTCCAGGTGCTCAAGCAGGCGGATGTCGTGCTCGCGCTCCTGCTGCAGGGTGACCAGTTCACGCCGGAGCAGAAACGTGCCGACTTCGACTACTACGACCCGATCACCACGGGTGACTCGACGCTGTCCGACGTCGTGCAGTCGATCATCGCGGCCGAGGTCGGCTACCACGAGCTGGCGCTCAAGTACTTCACCTCGGGCCTGTTCGTCGACCTCGCCGATCTGCACCACAACGCGGCGGACGGCGTTCATGTGGCGTCCGCCGGCGGTGTCTGGAGCGCGCTCGTCTACGGCTTCGGCGGTATGCGCGACCACGGCGGCAAGATCACTCTCGACCCGCGACTGCCTGAGACCTGGGAGGCGCTGACCTTCCGCGTCACGCTCCGGGGAACCCGGCTACGCGTGGACGTGCGGCAGAGCGAGGTCAACCTCACGATCGAAGAGGGCGTCGACGTCATGCTGTCCGTGCGCGGTGTTTCCGTCATCGTGCGGATGGGCCTGCCCGTCACGGTCCCGCTGGCCCACCAGGGCCCGCGTGACCCGGGGGCACCCTCTCGAACCTTGGTCGAGGGCGGGCGACGGGCGGACGGCACCGTCATCACGTCCTCGATCCCGACGATCGCGCACACCACCGAGTTCCTGGAGCCGAACGACTAGTTCGCTTCAGCGGGGAGGGCCCCCGCACACCGCCGGGGGCCCTCCCCCGTTTCTCGCCTGGCCCCGGCCCTGGCCCCTCGCCCGTCGCCCTGGCCCAAACCAATTTGACGGAGATTGTGCGATAGTGACCACATTTCACATGAACTAGGTCGTTTTTCGTCAAAATGTCCGTCGAATCCGTTGGCGGCGTCGGCAGGCCAGTGCCCGGTGAGCCGGGAACCGGGACTGCTACCGCGTTACAGCGCCGCCTGGATGGCCGCCGCGTAGGCCTGGTAGCCGGCGGGGGTCGGGTGGAAGGCATCCGGACCGGCGAAGTAGACCCACGAGTCGACGTCACCGATGCCGTGGCCAGCGAAAGCCGCGGACACGTCGACGTATTCGATGCTGGAGTTCGGTCGGATTGCCTGGGCCTGGGCTACGACGCCCTGGATGGTCTGGTTCAGCAGCATGGTTGCCCCGTTAAGCTGGGCGATCAGCGGGTTGGCCGAGGGGGCGAAGAGCAGCGGGTAGCCGGTGACGACCACGTGGGCATTCGGGGCGGCCGCCGCGACTCGTGCGTAGGTGTCGGCCAGTCGGGCTGCAAGCTCGCCGGAATAGATCAGGGCGCCGGCGGTGGAGATGGCGTTCCCGCACGCGACCTGATCCGCGGAGGCGCACGCCGCCGCCACGCCGGCCACATTCAGATCGTTGCCGCCCACGGTCAGGGTCACCAGGGTGGTCCCCCGGTTCAGGGACGACAGCTGCGTGGTGGTCACAGTCCCGGTGGTGGCCAGGCTGCAGCTGACGTTGCGCAGCAGGTTTGTGCCCTTCACCACGTCCAGAAGGGCGGGGTAACCGTTCGGGCTCTGCAGGCAGCTGTCCACGTAGTCACCGCCGCCCTGCCCGGCCGCGTAGGAGTCGCCCAGGGCGACGTACTTGTTGACCGGGGCCGTGACTGCGGCGGAAGCCGGTAGGGCACCGGCGGCAAGCACGCCCGAGGCGGCGAGGACGGCGGCGAGGACGCTGGACAGGAGTCGGATTCGGGGTTTCATGGCCCGACTTTACTCGGATCTGCGCTCCAGGTGCAGGGTTGATTTCGGCACGACCTCAGCGACTCCCGGAAAGCGGCCTGGCGCTCAGAAGATTGAATCGCGCGTCAGGCGGCGAGAACGTCAGGCGGTGGGGGGCACGTAGCGGTAATACTCGATGCCCTGGTCGTAGAAGTCGGGGCCGTTCGCGGTGCCGAGGTGGTCGACGACGAACTGGTCCTCGGCCGGGGCCGGCACGAGGTCACCGGGGCGCCCCTCGTGCAGCGCGATGTACTGCGCCTCGGTCAGGTCGACCGGGCCGTGCAGGGCGGTCTCGAAGTTGATGCGTGCGGCGGCGGCCTGCCAACCCGCGGCGACCCGCATCGGGAGAGCCTCGGCGGCGTCGCCGCTGCCGTAGCCGAGCGCCAGCCACTCCTGGCCGGCGAGCTCGAGGCCCTCCGTCAGTGCATGCTGCAGACCGGATGCGAGCCACGCCGGCAGGGCGGCCGTGTAGAGGTTGCCCAGGTCGCGCATGGCGTCCGAGCCGAGGCCGAGCTTCTCGCTGACCAGGACGTTCCAGACTTCGGTGCTGCGCAGGTGCTGGCGCAGACGGCGGGACAGCGGGAAGACGTCACCGATGATCTCGCCGATGTCGGCCCCGTTTCCGTGGAACGGCGACGGTGCGCACATCTCGGCGAGCAGGAGGTCGGCGTCGATCCCGGCATCCGCGCAGTGCGCGCGCAGCTGGTCGCGGCCCGATTCCTCGTCGGCCGCGAGCGTGAACAGGTAGGCCATCACCCAGCCGGTCGCCGGCATCTGGTGGTACGGGCGGTGCATGAACACCCGGTCGACCTCGTTGAAGTAATCGAGGGAATTGCCGGGGCGCTTTCCCAGCATGGCCGTCATCGCGTGGTGGGTGGCGTCGATGTAGCAGCTGGTCGAGTACCGGCCGTTGAACACGGGCAGGTCCTGCATCTGCCCGTCGTCGCGGGGCGGCTGCCCGCGGAAGCGCGCGAACGGCTTGCGGAAGTCCGCCACCCGGTAGTCGGAGTCGCTGCCGGACCCGGCCAGATTTACTTCCAGCAGTCGGGCCTCGCTTTCCAGGAGCACAGCGACGGCGCCGGCACCTTGGGTGGGCTCGCCGCTGCCGCCCCGAGCGTATTCGGCGATGTCGGCGGAGACGACGATGGCCTGGCGGCCCACGCCATCCGTCGCCAGGTAGCGCAGGGCGGCCTTGATGCCGTAGACGCCGGCGAGGCAGGCCTGCTTGAACTCGGGTACCTCGCAGTCGCGCGCGAGCGGCGGCATGCCATGCGCGGTGAGGGCGTCGTTGACCATGCCCTTGACGATGACCGCACCGGCCGAGTTGTCGCTGCTGGATTCGGTGCCGAGGGCCAGGAGGCCGACCTGACCGGGGTCGATGTCGTAATCGCGGATCAAACGCCACACCGCGTTCGCCGCGAGCGTGTAGACACTCTGGCCCGGGCCGCGCATGCGGAAGCTGCGTCCAACGACGTTCCGGACCTTCCCCCACGGCTGGTCGTTCCAGTCGCACCAGGCTTCGAGCTGCACCCGGTAGGGCGGCACGAACAGGGAGAATCCACTAATTCCAGGCGTCAACGGTTCCCTCTTCAGGTTTGGTGTGGTTGTTCACCCACACCGGGTCTCAAACGCACCCCTCCATTATCAACGGATCGGTCGGTGAAAGTGGTGACCAGGAGCAGATCGTCAGGCGGAACCGACCCGATCACGGCGGTGCGGCGCCCCGGGAAGCGACTAAAATCGAATGAACCCGATCGGAGCACCACTGTGGACCAACACATCGACGGTGGCGCCACCGCCGTGGCCCGCGCGCACAGCAACATCGCCCTCGTCAAATACTGGGGCAAGCGCGACGCCGCCCTGAACACGCCCGCGGTCGGCTCCATCTCGGTCACGCTCGACGCGCTCTATACCGACACCCGCGTCACCTTCACGCCCGGTCTGGCCGCCGATGAACTCTGGCTGGCCGGATGCCGCCTCCCGGCCACGCGCATCAGTCGCGTTCTCGACCTGGTGCGCGGGCATTCCGCCAGCATGGGTCTGTCCGCCGCCGGGCTGAACGCCATCGTGACGTCGACGAACAACTTTCCGACCGGGGCCGGCCTCGCCTCGTCGGCATCCGGCTTCGCCGCCCTCGCGGTTGCCGCGTCCGGTGCCGCCGGCCTCACCCTGGCCGACCGGCAGCTGTCGATCCTGGCCCGGCACGGCTCGGGCTCGGCCGCCCGCTCGATTTTCGGTGGCTTCGCCGAGATGCACGCCGGCACCGCCGCCGACGGATCGGACGCCTACGGTGAGGAGCTGCTCGACCGGGCGGGCTGGCCGCTCGCGGTCGTCGTGGCGATCACCGAGCACGGCGAGAAATCGATAAATTCCACTATCGGCATGAACGAGAGCAAGGCCTCCTCGCCGTTTTACCAGGCCTGGCTCGACTCGGCCGACGACGACCTCACCGAGATGCGCTCCGCCATCCGTGACCGCGATTTCGCCCGGCTTGGGGAGCTCTCCGAGTACAACTGCCTCAAACTGCACGCCCTGATGCTCACGACCCGACCCGCACTAATCTATTGGAACGCCGCGACCGTCGCCGCGATGCACGCCGTGGCGGGTCTTCGCGCCGAGGGCGTGCCGGCCTACTTCACCATCGACGCCGGGCCGCAAGTCAAGGTGCTCTGCCTGCCTGGCGACGCCGCCGCGGTTCAACGGGCGATGGTGCTCGTGCCCGGGGTGCTCGAGGCGCGCATCAGCGCGCTCGGCCCGGCCGCCTGCCGGCTGGAATGACCATGCGGACGACTCTGCCGACGCCTCCGCCGAAGCCGACGATCCGGGCGTCCGCGCCCGGCAAGCTCTTCCTGCTGGGCGAGTACGCCGTGCTCGAGGGCGCACCGGCCCTGCTCGCCGCCGTCGACCGACGCGTGGAGGTGACGGTCGACGAGTCACCCACGGGCTCCTGGCAGGTCAGCGCGTCCAATTTGGGCATCCGGAACCTGGTGTTGGGAACGGATGGCGCCCTCCCGGCCGGCCTCACCGACCAGCAGCGCGACCACCTCCGCGTCTTCGACCAGGTGCGCGTCGCCGTGCAGGCCGCTGCGCTGCAGGCGCAGGCGCTGCCGCAGCGGCAGACCCCGCTCGCCATCACCATTGACAGCAGCGCGCTGTCTCGGGGCGGCCACAAGCTCGGCCTCGGTTCCAGCGCCGCCACCGCCACCGGCCTGACCGTCGCGCTGGCCCGCGCCCTCGGCCTGACGCTCGACCGAAACGAGCTGTTCCGCCTGGCTTACGCCGCCCACCGCAGCGCGCAGAACGGCGCCGGCAGCGGCGGAGACGTGGCCGCGAGCGTGCACGGCGGGTTGATCCGCTATGCCCCGGGTGCCGCAGTGGTGCCTCTGCGCTGGCCGGAGGAGCTCTGTATCTCGGCCGTCGTCACCGGCGAGGGTACGCTGACCACCCGCCTGGTGGGCCGGGTGGCCGACTACGCCGCCGAGAACCCCGCCCGGCACCGGGCCGACCTCGACCGGCTGAAACACCTCGCCGGACAGGCCGAGGCGGCGCTGGCCAGCCCGGCCGATTTCCTGCGCCTCGCCTCCGACTACTTCGCGGCGCTCAGCCAACTCGACGCGCATGCCCAGGCCGGCATCGTGAGCGAGCGACACCGTGAACTGCACGCCCTCGCCCGGCGCACGGGCGGCGTCTTCAAGACCAGCGGGGCCGGCGGCGGAGACGTCGGTCTGGCCTTTAGCTACGCTGGAGAACCCACCGAGCGACTCGCCGGGGCACTTGCCCGGGCCGGGGCCGCCATCGTCCCGCTCGGCTTCTTCGCCGCCGGCCTACAGGGAGGCACCGCGTCATGAGCCGGTCCCGCATCCCCCGCTTCTACCAGTTGTCGGTCAGTGAACGCATCGCGCTCCTCCGGCAACGCGGTGTCCTGTCGACGGATGCCGCCGCGCACCTCGCGGACGGAACGTCCGCCCTCGACGTGGCGGCCGCCGACCGGTTGATCGAGAACGTGATCGGCGTCTTCTCAATGCCGATGGGACTCGGCCTGAACTTCCAGATCAACGGCCGGGACCACCTGGTGCCGATGGTGGTCGAAGAGCCCTCCATCGTCGCCGCGGTCAGCTCCACGGCCCGGCTGGTGCGCCAGGCCGGCGGGTTCACGAGCGTCGCCGACGAGCCGCTGCTGATCGGCCAGATCCAGGTCGTCGACCTTATCGACCCCGAGCGCGCCCGGGCTGACCTGCTCGCGCGCGGCGACGAGCTCGTGGCGCTGGCCGACAGCGGGCATCCGAACATGGTGGCGCGCGGCGGCGGCGCCCGCGGCATCGAGGTCTTCCTGCGCGGTGCGACGGCGCAGAACGGCGAACTGCTCGTCGTGCACCTGCTGGTCGACACCCGCGATGCGATGGGCGCCAATCTCGTCAACTCGATGTGCGAACGGCTCGCCCCACTGGTCGAGGAGATCAGCGGCGGCCGCGTGTTCCTGCGCATCCTTTCCAACCTGACCGACCGGGCCCTGGTGCGCGCCCGTGCCGTGCTCCCGCATGCGCTGCTCGAGACCGCCGACTTCCCCGGCGAACGCGTGCGCGACGGTATCGTGCTCGCGAACGAGTTCGCGGCCATGGATCCCTACCGGGCCACCACGCACAACAAGGGCATCATGAATGGCATCGACGCCGTCGCCCTTGCCACCGGCAACGACTGGCGGGCGATCGAGGCGGCGGCCCACGCCTACGCCGGCCGCGGCGACGGTTACGGCCCGCTCACCACCTGGAGCGTGAACGACGCCGGCGATCTCGTGGGCGAACTGACCATCCCGTTGAAGGTCGGCACGGTCGGCGGCCAGGTGGAGTCGAACCCGGCCGTACGGCTTGCCCACACGATCCTCGGGGTGTCTTCAGCGGCCGAGCTGGCCGAGGTGATGGCCGCCGTGGGGCTGGCCCAAAATCTGGCCGCCCTCAAGGCCCTGTCGACCAACGGCATCCAGCACGGACACATGCGCCTGCACGCGCGGGCCGTGGCGGCTGCCGCCGGCGCCAGTGGAGCCCGGTTCGACGAGGTCGTCGAGACGCTCATCGCCGACGGCGAGATCAAGGTGTGGAAGGCGCGCCAGATTATGCAGACCCTCGAAGAGAACGGCGACGGCGACCGGGCCATCGAACCGGCCGCCCCGGATGCCGGGTACGGCGCCGCCGCCTCCGTCGCCTTGCCCGCGGCTCACCCGGCACCCACGGCCGCCCTTACGCCCGGCGCTTCCGCCACGTGCGCCATTGCCCTCACCCCCGGAGTCCCCGGCCCGGATGCCCACCTCGGCTACGGCAAAATCATCCTGATGGGCGAGCATTCCGTCGTCTACGGCTACCACGCGATCGCCGCGCCGATCGGTCTGTCGGTGCGCGCGCAGGTCACCCGCCAGGCGTCGCTGCGCGAACCGGTCATCGCCGACTGGGACGTCGACGGCTCGGTGCGCGAACCGATCCGAGCAGACCTCTCGCACCGGGTGGCGGCGCTGATCGCCACCCGGCTCGGCGTGTCCGACGCCGGCCTGCGGGTCGACGTGTTCTCGCACCTGCCGCGCGCCAGTGGCCTGGGTGCCTCCGCCGCGTTCGCGGTGGCATTGATCCGCGCCGTCGCCGACAGCTTCCAGCTCACGATCAGCGACGCCGAGGTCTCGAGCCTCGCCTTCGAGTGCGAACAGATCGTGCATGGCACCCCGTCGGGCATCGACAACACCGTCGCCACCTTCGGCCGGTCGGTCCTTTTCCAGAGATCGAATGCCCCGGGCGGTCACACGATCCGCGACATCTTCACTCCCCACCCGATCCCCATCGTCATCGGGCTGTCCGGGGTGGAGTCGCTGACGAAGCAGACCGTGGGCCTCGTGCGCAGCGCCTGGCAGCGCAACCCCGCGCGCTACGACGCGATCTTCAGCCAGATCGACGGGCTGGTGTTGGCCGGGGTCGACGCGCTCCGCCGCGGCGACATCGCCGAGCTCGGCGAACTGATGAACATCAATCAGGGACTGCTCAACGCGCTACAGGTGTCGAGCCCGGAGATCGAGTCACTCGTGGCGATCGCTCGCCGCGCCGGCGCCCTCGGAGCGAAGCTGACCGGTGGCGGGGGCGGCGGCGCCATGATCGCTATCGCCGAACCCGGCGGCACCGACCCGATCATCACCGCAATGCGCAGCGCCGGCTACACGACCTACCTCACCGAGATTCGCTGAGCACCCGAATTCCGAACCTGTATTCGAGGTATTCGGCGCTGGGCATCTGGTCATTCCGGTTAGCGATAGACGGAAATCATGGCAGTCGTCCACAGGTTTCCTGCGTAGTTATCCACACCAAAAATTTCAGTGATTATGCGGGCGACAGCCACATTTCACCCTGCTGTCCACAGGGTTGTCCACAAGGCTGTGGATAGACGTATCTTCGACGTCTGTCGGCCGCCCTGCCCGCCTCGCGGCGCAGGTCTCAATCGGCGGCCCTACGGCGGGCCGACGCGCCCCGGCCACAGGTCGACACCCAAACCGTTTTCCAGACGGGCCACGGTCGCCAGGTCCGGCCAGGACCGCCCGTGCAGCACCGAGAGCAGTGTCGTGTGATCGAGCCCGGCATCGCACGCCACGGCGCGCACGCTCCGCTCGCCGATTGCGGCCCGCACGTTCACCGCGAACCGACGGGCCACTTCGCCGACGGCGCCCGCCAACGGCACGTCGGGCCACCCCACCACGAGGTCACGGGGAGCAGGTCGCGCCGGTCTGGACATAGCCCGAGCGTAGACGACGGATGTCCCCCTCGGATCGCCCACCCCAACTCGTCAGTCAAATCCACGGTGGTCGGTCGGGTCGAGACCCGGTGAGGCGCTCCCTGAATTTGTGAACAAGTCTTCGATGTTAACACGGTATCGAGTCGCCAAATACTGACTGACTCTCGACTCTGTGTTCGCAATGAGGTATCCTCGTAACATGATCAATCTCGCGGATGACCTCAGGCAGGCGGCCGATGCCGTGGCCCGGCTGGGTTCCTCGAGTGCCGACCTTTCGGCCCTGCCCGATGCCGAGGTGTTGGCCGGCCAGATGCGAATCGTTGCGATCCGTCGTCTCGTTGAGACCTATGCCGCCTGTATGGCGGCGACCATCGCCGAGCGTTCCCGATCGGAGCTCGGGCACTCGGGTTTGGCGGCGCAGCAGGGGTATCTCTCTCCGGAGGCCCTGATCCAGAGCTCGACCGGCTCGTCGAAGGGCGACGCGTACAAGCTGGTCGCGGTCGGCACGATGATGGCCGATGCCGAGGCGGCCGACAGGCTGGTACCGCCGGCACCCTCTCCGTCGACGCGGCCGAGTCGATCCGGGCCGGGCTCGGCCGGATCGACGCGGCGGTCACCGCGGAGAAGCTCGCGGCGGCCCTCGCGGCCCTCCTCACCGAGGTGTCAGCGTTGAATGCGGACGAGGTCTTCAAACGGGCCCGCCGGATGCGCGACTGGCTCGACGAGGCGGGCATCGCCGCCCGCGAGAAGCAGGCCCACGACGACCGCTACCTGCGGGTCTACCGGCTCGCCAATGGCAACGTGCGCCTGAACGGGCTCTTCGCCCCCGAAGACGGCGAGTTCGTGCTCTCCACCTTTGACTCCATCACCAGCCCCCGCCGCGGCGGGGTACGCTTCGTCGACCCGGACCGCGCCGCCTGGGCGAAGAAGACACAGGAGGACCCCCGCAGCACCGAACAGATCGCCGCGGACGCCCTCGTGCAGCTGCTGAAGATCGCCGGCGAGACCGACCCGGGCCGGGTCTTCGGTGGTCGCCGCCCCTCGGTGCGGGTCATCGTGACCGAGAAGGCCCTCACGTCGGGCCCGGGCGAAGAGACGGGAACGACCGAACCCGCCGCGCACGGGCAGATCGAGGGCAACCCGGTCCCCATCTCGCAGGAAACCATCGACCGACTCCTCTGCGACACCGGCACCCGCGGCATCACATTCGACGACAACGGCCAGATCATCGACGTCGGCCGTGACGAACGGCTCTTCACCGAGGCACAGCGGGCCGCAATGGGGGTTCGTGACGGCGGATGCCTCTGGATCGACTGCGACCGGTCACCGGCCTGGAGCGAAGCCCACCACATCAAGGAATGGCTCAAAAACAACGGATGTACGGACCTTGCCGACGGGGTACTCCTTTGCCACCCCCACCACCTGCTGCTGCACAACCAGCACTGGACGATCAGCCGCACCGGAACGCAGTACTGGCTTAGGCCACCGGTCGAGGTCGACCCGAAGCAGACGCTGATCGCACTGCCGAGCAAGCGGGCAGCGCTGGAGCGGTTGGTCTCGACGGGCTCGACCACCGGGGCTGAAACCACCGGAACGACAAAAGGTCCCCAATCTCTCCGGGGCCTTTCTGTCCAACTGGGTAGACGGCATAGCGAGGCTCAGCGCACAACCACGCCCCAGCACGCCGCCGCAACTTAAATCAGAAACGACTCCCGACCTCAGCCGGTCGGTGGAATGTGGCTTAGGACAGCGTCGAACTGAGCAGCAGACTCGTCTCGCTGTTAACGACGCCATCGACGGAGCGAATCTGGCCGAGTAGCCGGTCGAAGTTGCTCAGCGTGTCGGTCCGGATCTCGGCCACCAGGTCCCAGCCGCCGTTCGTGGTGTGTAGCGCCCGGACTTCGGGAAAGCCGCGAAGTTGGCTGATTGCCCGATCTGTTGAGCGGCCCTCGACCTCGATGAGCGCGATCGCCCGGATCGAGTCGGGATCCCGCTCTTCGCGAACCCGGACGGAGAATCCGAGGACGGTGCCCGAGTCCAGCAGCCGCTGCAGCCGGATGTTCACCGTTGCCCTCGTGACTCCGAGGTCATGGGCGAGCGTGGTGACGGGGGTTCGCCCGTCCGCCCGCAGCGCGCCGATCAGGCGGCGATCGAGGTCATCGAGCGTATGCATGCTTCACACTGTACAGCCAGGAGAATCATCTTGAAAGATTTATGGAACATATTGGCTCGTTCTGCTCGTTACGCGTGCACATTGCTCGGTCATAGGCTGATTACAGAAAACAAAAAGAAAGTTGTCGTGGTGCGTTTCATGAACGTAAAAAACATCACCGCCCGGCCGTTCGGCTTCGACATCGTCGTGGTAGCGAGCGTGCGGGACGCGGTGGCGGGCGCCGACATCATCACGACCTCCACTACTGATAAGGCCCAGGCGGCGGGGCGCACGCACTACGACTAGATCGCCATCTTCGACTCGGTCGATTTTGCCATCGAGGACTTGTCGGTGCTGCGCTAGCTGCGCGATTCGGTCCCCGGCGCCTCATTCTTCGTCGAACTCGATCTGATCGCCGGTCCCTTCGATCCCAAGAACCTTTTCGGTCTGGTCGCTGACGTTATCGTCTCGATTTCTGCTCGGCCGTAAGCGCCGGCTCTTTGGGGCGATGATCGGCGTGCCGTCATTGTTAAGTTCAACCACTGCGTCTCTCAAAACCTGATCAGGCATTGCCCTGCGTCGGTTTCTGACACGCTCCACCGAAATGCACGGCAGATTTCAACAACATCCGTTTCAAGAACATCCGTGAACTCGCCACTTAGTTCCCTCGGCCGCTAAGCCCGGAAACCTTTCGACCTGACGATCGGATGTCCAATATCCGTATCAACGCCGGAGGTCATCATGGTCCAACCAAGGTCCGAGGTCGGGTCTGTCCCGACCGAGCCCGAGGGGCGCACAACCGAGCGCGCCCTGTCCCTGCCTCAGTCGACTGCACTGATTATGGGCAGTATCATCGGTGTCGGCATCTTCTCGCTGCCCTACGCATTAGCGTCGTATGGCCCGATCAGCCTGGTCGCCATGGGCCTCGCCACCGTCGGGGCGGTCGCGCTTGCGCTGATGTTCGCGGTGATGTCGCGACGCCTGCCGGCTGCTGGCGGACCGTATGCCTATGCACGCTCAGGGTTCGGCAACGCGGCCGGGTTCGTTAACGCCTGGTCCTACTGGATCACGGCATGGGCGGGCAACGCGGCGATCGTCGTCGGCTGGGTGTACTACGTCGAGCACTTCCTAAACAAGGACGGCGCGGTCGGCTGGTCCATCCTGATCGCCCTCGTCGGGTTGTGGATCCCGGCCGTGATCAACCTGACTGGCGTGCGCGCGATGGGTTCGGTCCAAGTCTGGACGACGGTGCTGAAGTTCATCCCGCTGGCCATCATGTCGACCGTCGGGTTGTTCTTCATCAAGGCGGGGAACTTCACGCCGTGGAACCTCAGCGGTGACAGCAGCCTGTCGGCGATCGGTGGAGCGATGGCGATCGCACTGTTCAGCTATTTGGGCGTCGAGACCGCAGCCGTTGCCGCAGCGAAGGTCCGCGATCCCGAACGAAATGTCCCGAAGGCGACCATCTACGGCACGCTCGCTAGCGCCATCGTCTACCTGCTGTCGATGGTTGCCGTGTTCGGCATCGTGCCCGCCTCGCAGTTGGCTATGGACGTGAACAAAGCGTCCTACTCCGTCGCGGCCAACTCGATCGTCGGCGGCGGTTCCTGGGCCGGGGACTTGGTTGCGTTGGCCGTCATCGTCTCCGGTATCGGCGCACTAAACGGCTGGACAATGATCTGCGCGGAGATGCCGTTGGCTGCCGCGAAGGACGGGCTGTTCCCGGCGCGGTTCGGGAGCCTGTCGCGGCGCCGGGTTCCGGCCTTCGGGATCATCGCGTCCACCGGGCTGGCGTCGGTCGCCGTTGTGATCAGCTATCTGGGAACCAGCGGCTCAACGGTGTTCACCACCCTGGTCCTGATGACCGGGATCACGGCGGCCGTGCCCTACGCATTCTCCGCCTTGGTCCAGATCAAGTGGCGTTGGCGGGACAGCCACCCAGTCCACACGTCGAGGTTCGCGTTCGACGTGTCGGTGGCGGTCGTGGCGCTGATCTTCTCGGTCGCCTTCATCTACTACTCCAGGAACACCAGCGACTTGTGGTACGTCGTCTGGGGCCCGTTCCTGATGGCCGGCGGCGCGTTCGTCGTCGGGATCCCGGTCTACCTTGCGCAGCGGCACCGGATGACGAAGCCGGCCCCCGTGCCCGAGTACCGCTGAGCATTTACACCATCAATACAGTAAGGAATAGCCATGCCATTTCGTGTTGAATCCGAGGTAGGAGTGCTGCGCCAGGTGATCGTCCACCGGCCGGGTCTCGAGCTCAGCCGGTTGACCCCGGACAACGTCGACGACCTGCTCTTCGACGACGTCATGTGGGCCGATCGGGCTAGGGAAGAGCACGACGCGTTCGTCGGCCAGCTCAGAGAGCGCAACGTGACGGTGCACTACTTCCGCGAACTGCTCGCCGCGGCGCTGGACGCGCCGGGTGCCCGGGAGTTCCTGCAGAAGTGTCTGACCACGGCCATCCGGTTCGGGCCCGCGCTGGATAAGCCGCTGGAGCGGATCGTCGACCAAACGTCGTCGGAGGTCCTTTCCGAGCTCCTGATCGGGGGCGTGCTCAAGAGTGACGTCATGCCGATGCTGCACACGCCCAGCCTTCTGATGGAGTCCCTCGGCATCGACGACTTCCTGCTGCGGCCCCTGCCGAACCACCTGTTCCAGCGCGATAACTCGGCCTGGATCTACGGCGCCCTGAGCATCAACCCGATGGCCAAGCAGGCCCGCAAACGCGAGACCATCAACTCCCGCCTGATCTACAAGTTCCACCCGATGTTCCGCGACGCCGGGCTGGAGATCGTCTACGGCGACGATTCCCTGCCCCACGAGCCCGCTACCGTCGAGGGCGGCGACGTGCTCGTGATCGGCAATGGGGTGCTGATGATCGGGATGGGCGAGCGGACCTCGCCCCAGGGTGTCGAGACACTGGCACGACTGCTCTTCCAGGGCGGCCATGTCCGCCAGGTGATCGTCGTCGAGCTTCCGAAGGAGCGGGCGTTCATGCACCTGGACACCGCCATGACAATGGTCGACAGCGACGCGTTCTCCCTATATCCGTACCTGCCCGAAACGCTGCGCGCGTTTGTGCTCACCCCAGTGGGGTCCGGCGGCGACTACGACATTACGGAGCACACGGACCTGTTTCCTCTCGTGGCCGAGGCCCTCGGCGTCGACAAGGTTCGGGTCCTGCGCACCCCAATCGATCGCGCGGGTGCGCAGCGAGAGCAGTGGAACGATGGGAACAACTTCCTCGCCGTTTCCCCCGGCGTCGTGCTGGGTTATGAGCGGAACACTACCGCCAATCGATACCTCGCCGACGAGGGCATCGAAGTCGTACCCGTCGTGGGATCCGAGCTCGGCCGCGGCCGCGGCGGTCCGCGATGTCTGTCCTGCCCAATCGAAAGAGATGCGGTGATCCTGTGAGCTTTAACCTGCACAACCGGAGTTTCCTTAAGGAAGTCGACTTCACCCCGAAGGAGTGGAAGTTCCTCCTCGGGCTGGCCGCGGACCTCAAGGCAGCCAAATACGCCGGCACTGAGCTGCCGCGGCTAACCGGGAAGAACATCGCCCTCATCTTCGAGAAGACCTCCACCCGGACCCGCTGCGCCATGGAGGTCGCCGCGCACGACCAGGGCGCCCACGTGACCTACCTCGATCCGAGCGGGTCACAGATGGGGCACAAGGAGTCCGTTAAGGACACCGCGCGGGTGCTGGGCGGGATGTTCGACGCCATCGAGTATCGCGGCTCGGCGCAGACCAACGTCGAGACACTGGCCGCGTCGTCGGGTGTGCCGGTCTGGAACGGGTTGACGGACGAGTGGCATCCCACCCAGGCGCTGTGCGACATGCTCACGATGCGCGAGCACTCCACCAAGAACGACCACGAGATCGCCTTCGCTTACCTCGGAGACGCGCACAACAACGTCGCGAACTCGCTGCTGGTGGCAGGGGCGCTGATGGGCATGGACGTACGCATCGTGGCCCCCCGCCCTCTGTGGAACACCGACGGTGTGATCGCGGCCGCCCAGACGATCGCCGAGAGCACGGGCGCGCGGCTGACCCACACTGAGGACGTCGCCGAGGGCGTGGCCGGGGTCGACTTCATCTACACCGACATCTGGGTCTCCATGGGCGAGCCCAAGGAAACTTGGGACGAACGCATCGCCGCCCTGCTTCCCTACCAGGTCACCGTGGACGTCTTGGCTAAGACCAGCAACCCCGACGTCAAGTTCATGCACTGCCTGCCGGCGTTCCACGACCGGAACACGGCCGTCGGGGAACAATTGTTCAAGCAGACCGGCCTCGGCGAGCTTGAGGTCACGGACGAGGTGTTCGAGTCGTCCAGTTCCATCGTGTTCGCTCAGGCCGAGAACCGGATGCACTCGATCAAGGCGATCATGGTCGCCACCCTGGGGTCCTGATGCGCATCGTGGTCGCTCTCGGCGGCAACGCGCTCCAGGAGCGCGGCGCCCCGATGACGGTGCAAAACCAGCGTGCCAACGTCGCCAAGGCGTGCGCCGCGCTGGCGCCAATCGCCCAGGAGCATCAGCTGGTGATCTCCCACGGCAACGGGCCGCAGGTCGGGCTGCTCGCGCTCCAGGCGGCCGCCTACGACCACACGTCCGAGTACCCTTTCGACGTCCTGGGCGCCCAGACCGAGGGAATGATCGGGTACATGATCGAACAAGAACTCGGCAACCGACTCCCGTTCGAAAAGTCAATCGCGACGATCCTGACAATGACCGAGGTGGACCCGGCGGACCCGGCGTTCAGGGACCCGACGAAGTTTGTCGGGCCGGTGTACGACGCCGACGAGGCGCGTCGCCTGGCGGTGCTGCGGGGGTGGGTCGTCAAACCCGACGGCGACCACTGGCGTCGGGTGGTGCCCTCGCCCATGCCGCAGCGGATCTTCGAGCTGAGCACGATCAAAACGCTGGTGGAGGCCGACACGGTGGTGATCTGCGCCGGCGGCGGTGGCATACCCACCATGTACCAGCCCGGCTCCCGCAAACTCATCGGCGTCGACGCCGTGATCGACAAGGACCGGGCCAGCGCGGTGCTGGCCCGGGACCTCAAGGCCGACTCCCT
Organism: Cryobacterium sp. TMT2-15-1; assembly: GCF_004402345.1. NCBI lineage: Bacteria > Bacillati > Actinomycetota > Actinomycetes > Micrococcales > Microbacteriaceae > Cryobacterium > Cryobacterium sp. TMT2-15-1. The sequence goes on from NZ_SOGD01000051.1 coordinate 76,779, forward strand.
AGTGATCGCCACCGACGCGGACGCCGTCTACACCGGCTGGGGGACGCCAGAACAGCGCGCCATCATGCTCGTCCACCCGGACACGCTCGCGGGCTTCGACTTCCCGGCGGGCTCGATGGGACCCAAGGTTGAGGCGGCGATCGACTTCGCCCGCAACACCGGTCGCGACGCCTTCATCGGATCCCTGACAGAATTGCCGGCGCTCCTGGACGGAACCGCGGGTACCCGGGTCTCCGTGACAGCCAACGGCGTGGCCTACCGCTGACCCCACCGCGGTCCCACGACGCCGGTCCACGGCGGCTGACGGGGACGACAGAAACCTGCCCGGGCCGACTCAACGGTCCGGGCAGGTGCGCGTAAACGACAGGTTGGGCAGCGCGGCCTTCTCTCGCAACCAGGTCATGACAGGAGGAAGCCTCGATCCATTGGTGAGGCTTGGGAGTTGACGGCGCGTTAAACAGAGAAGGCCTTCCCGATCAGGAAAAATAGAACTTACTTAGGGTTCATTTCGACTGACACGAGAGGCATCTCGTAGTTGCAAGTTTTTCATAGATCCAAGGCCTTGTCAGCGTCATGTGAGAGAGCGCCTGCGACCGCCACAAAGCGAGTGAAAAGCTCCTCAGAGACACATTTCAGGTGCTCGAGATCCTATGTTCGGTTCATTCGGCTGACGTTGCCAGGGCGTGGTTTATGGGTATGAACCCGGAACCAGGTGATGCGGCGCCGGCCGAAGCACTTTCGAAGGGACGTTCTCGAGAGGTCATGGCCGCGGCGCGGTCCTACGTAGCCGCGGCCTAGGCTGGGCAGCATGACGGTCGAACAGGTTGAGCAAGGACCGCGCCGAGTCGCGCGCACTGTCGAGGTGTCGGCTTCGTCCGACGACGTTTTCGCGTTGGTGGCTGATCCGCACCGTCACGGTGAGCTGGACGGCTCGGGCACCGTCCGCGACACGGTGTCGGGTCCGCGGCGGCTCAGCCAGGGCGCACAATTCTCGGTAGCGATGAAGCAGTTCGGCGTCCGGTATCGCATCACCAGCACGGTGACGCGCTTCGATGACGGTCGGCTTGTGGAATGGCGTAGCCCAGCGGGCCACCGGTGGCGCTGGGAACTCAAGCCGCTCACGCTCACGTCTACGCGCGTCACTGAGACGTTCGACTACAGCACCGTCCCAGCCGCGCAGGGCAAGGTCTTCGAATTGCTCGGCGTTCCTCGGAAGAACGCCGCCGGCATCGAAGCCACTCTGCGCCAACTTGCGCTGCGCTACGCCCGCGCTTGACGTGACGGTGCTCACGTCCTGGCCGGACGCCGAGGCCCCCGCCTGCACGGCGTACGCCTCGCCAGGTGCTGCCAGCGGTCCGATCGCGAGGCATGAGCAGGTGCCGACGTCGGCGCGGATGACTCGGGGCTACTCCCCTTATCTGCCGATGAAGTCAGCCATACCGGGCACGGTGAACGCGACAAAACCGCGTTCTGGCGTGTAGATGTGACCGCTCCGGATCAAGTCTCGACGATTGACGGAGAGGTCCGTCGTGCGCTTCTTCCGCAACCGGGTCACGAGGTCGGCCATTGATGAGGAGGCGTCGTCGTCGATGGCCATTGCGGACATGAAGGCCCGCTGAGTCGGTGTGGCCCGCTCCCACCTCGATTGATAGAGACCTTGTTCCACTTCGCTTCGCGCTGACTCGATACCGATTTGGGCGTCCTGCAGAGAAATGGTATCCGTGGCCCTGACGGCCCAGACATGACTGCCACAGGCTTGGATGAAGTACGGGTATCCCCCCCCGTAGCTGTCACCGCTGCATCCAGGGCGTCAGGCTCCCAGTCGACTCCATTGGCACGTGCCGGGGCAGTCAGGGCATCAGATGTCGCGGCGGTGTCGAGCAAACCGATCTGACGATAGTCGTAAAGGCGCTCCACGTAGCTAGTCGCATCAGCAAGCACGGCAGGTAGGGACGGCAACCCCGCGCCGACGAAAACGACCGGGACGGGGAAGACGTCTTGACCGAGGTTATGCAGGGCGACGTTGAGAGCCGCGAGATCCTCGGATGAGGCTTCTTGGGCCTAGTGACGGTAAGTTCCTGGCTCGGTGGCGGGTCTCGCACCGGTCAGCTTGGGTGGACCCACTGTAGTTGTGCTGGGTCCCAGGCCCCGTCCTGATCGCCGAGGTTCCGAAGATTATGGAACTCTTGGCCGGGATCGGGATCGGGATCGGGCTCGAGCCGGCGCGTCCTGAGCGGCCCGGGGTCTACGGCCTAGTCAGCGAACGAGGGTTCTCGTGACCAACTGGCTCGCGAAGCTTAAGATCATTGGTGCCATAGTCGGCATGTTCGTCTGAAAGGCCACCATCATGACCAAGGAATCAGCAGCACTCGACATCACCTTCTCTGCAGTACTTGGCAAGGTCCGGAACGGGGACACCTGGACTTGCGTGCAGATGCCGAACTCGGCGCTCGTCTTTAATACCCGTGGGCTAGTGAAGGTCGAAGGGACCGTTGACGGTGAGCCCTCCAGGGGAGCATTCATGGCTCTTGGCGACGGAACGCACAAGCTCCCCATCGCCGCTGCGGTCCGAAAGCGCATTCGCAAGTCCGACGGCGACGAAGTCACCATCCATCTCGATCGTCGCCTCCCATAGGCTCAACGCCGATATTCGTGATGGTTATAAACAATCGAGACCAAATTGCATCGACGAGCGGACGAATCTAGCCCTCAGCGAGCCGGGCGGCGGCGTCTCTGATTTCTGGGTGCTTTCAGCGCACGGGCGAAGTACTCAATCTCGCTGATCGTTTCGCGGCCCATCAGGCGACCTCACCGTCGAGGTCGAACCGGACCCCGAACGCCGTGTCATAGTCGAGGAGGTTTCGTTCCAGGCTCTCCTCGACCGGGTCCACACGGGTGTGAAACGCGGTTCGGAGAGTCGCGGCAGCAGCAACGTGAGCCCGATCGGTGATCGTTTGCCCAGTGGACCATGCCCGGTCATGGGACGCGAACAACCTGTCCTCGAGGGTGACCGTGACCTGAGCCAGGCCCGCCCGAACCTCGACCATCCGTCCTATCCCGGCCGGATCAACGGAGTAATCGTTGCCGTGGACGCGAACGTAATAATCGCGCGGCAACCGGAGCCTATGGGTCTTGTGGGTTTGGGCCGCACCGACATCCCTGCCAATTGCGGGAGAGCCGCTCCGCTCTTAGAGGTGCAGGAGTCTGCGGGCCACACGCCCAACGCGCGGCATACTCGTCCGGTGTGCTGTAATCCGCCGCGAACGAAGAAATGCTTTTATGCGAAGTATCAAATACTTTATAAGCGTTAGTGTATAGAATAATGAGTGTTAGGGAGAAAATCTAATGGTCGAGAAGCGTACAACACCCATCCCGGTCCGGCGTGCTCTCCGTGAACTTGGCACGGACGTTCAGACGTGGCGGAAACTTCTCGGGTTGACTGCTGCGCAGGTCGCCGACCGCGCGGGCATGAGCCGGGCAACCCTCCACAAGCTGGAATCGGGGCAGGGAGGCGTCAGCCTCGAGACGGCGCTGCGTGTCTTCCGGGCACTGGGAATCATGGACACGGTGGTTGAGAGCGCCGACCCTTATCGCAGCGACATCGGCCGGCTTCGCTCCGAGGAAGTTCTCCCGCAGCGTGTGCGTCAGAGCCTGCCGAAGAAACAGTCCGATGTCTGACTCGGAAGTATGGGTGCAAATAGATGGTGTCAACATCCGCGCCGGCACGGTCTACGCGCATCGTCGACGCAACTCCGAGAGCGCCACTTTCACCTACGACATCGATTATCTGGCCAGACCAGACGCGTACTCGCTCGATCCGGGACTACCCCTCTCATCCGGGTCCTTCAACACTGCGGACGGGCGTCACCTTTTCGGGGCGTTCACCGACTGCGCTCCCGACCGCTGGGGACGCAAACTCATCGAACGATCCGAACGTCACCGTGCTACCCAAGGCGGTGCCGCTGAACGCAGTTTCGGCGAACTGGACTACACGCTCGGTGTTCGCGACGACCTACGTCAAGGCGCCTTCCGGTTCCGTTGTCCTGGGACCACTGATTGGTTGGGGCCGGCGGCTGCAAGCGTGCCGCACCTCGTCGGACTGTCGAGACTTCTCAACGCCGTCGAATCTGTTGAGAGCGACCACCCCGATGACGAATCGCTGCAGCTGCTCCTGCGCGCGGGAAGCTCTATCGGTGGCGCCCGGCCCAAAGCTGCCGTTGTCAACGGCCGAGGTGAACTGCTCATTGCGAAGTTCCCCCGTGTTGCCTCCGACGAATGGGACGTCATGGCCTGGGAGCAACTCGCCCTGACGCTGGCCAGCCGGGCAGGCATTCGAACGCCGCGCACCGAATTGATGAGTGTCGCAGGCCGGAACGTGCTGCTGCTCAACAGGTTCGACAGAGACGGGAATCGCCGCATCGGATACGTGAGCGCCATGACGATGCTCGAAGCAGTTGACGGTGAGCACCGCAGCTACTTGGAAATCGCCGAGGTCATTGAGCAGTCCTCCTCAGCTGCGACGCGTGACCTTCGCGAGCTGTGGCGCCGGATCGCGTTCTCAATCCTGATCTCTAACACCGACGACCATCTCAGAAACCATGGGTTCCTCCGGTCGGACACCACACGCAGCTGGGACTTGTCTCCCGCGTTCGACCTCAACCCCAACCCGGCAGCGGGACCCAAGGAGTTGTCCACGTCCATCGACTACGACACCTTTTCCGCGGACACCGCCGCCCTCCTAGACGTGGCACCGTACTTCCGCGTGAAAGACGCCGTCGCATTGCTATTAGAAGTCAAGGCCGCTGTCTCCGGGTGGGTCGTGGAAGCCCGCCGACTCAACATCCCAGAAAACGAAATTGACCTCATGACCGGCGCGTTCGTTGCCGGATGAGTCCAGAAGGCTAGACGGGCCCAGTGTTCAAATACTCGACGCCCGCAGAGGGGGTTTCGCGAACTGACTCATCTGATCACGCTGGCTCTGACGTGCCCGACTTCTAGTGCTGATTGTCGGCCAAGGCCTTTATTGCGGGAAATCGGGCACGTCGCGCCTGTGATTGAGCCTGGCAAAACCACGAGCAATCTCGACCACCGGCGGTGTGGCGAACCTGACATAAGCCCGTTCTCTCGGTGCGTGGGCTTGATGACGGATGTCTCAACACTGGCGCCACCGGATGTGCGGAGCGCATCGAGGCGTTTTACGCGGCGCTCTGGAACCGCAACGTGACGGTGGACTTTGCTCATCCCACCGGGGACCTCAGCAGCTATGACCTGGTGATCGCGCCCAGCCTTTACCTCGCCGGACAAGCCGCATCGAAGAACCTCACCGGGTACGTGCGAGACGGCGGCCACCTTGTGGTCTCCTACTTCTCCGGCATTGTCGACCTGAACGACACCGTTTATCCCGGCGCGGCGCCCGGCGCCCTCCGCGAGGTCCTCGGCCTCACCATCCCCGAGTTCCTGCCCTTGCACGAGAACGAGACCGTCACGCTCAGCGACTCCCGCACCGGTGCCGCGTGGACCGACGACATCGAGGTGACCACCGCCGAGGTTCTGGCCTGGTACGTCGACGGACCGGCGGCGGGCGGACCGGCCATCACCCGGAACGCGTTCGGTGCCGGGTCGGCATGGTATCTGTCCACCAAGCTCGTCGGCAGCGACCTGGGCTCACTCCTCATGGACGCGCTCAATGCGGCCGGCATCGACGCGGCCCACGGTATCGGCGTCGTCGAGGTGGTCACCCGCTCGACCGACACCGAGGACTTCCACTTCCACATCAACCACACGGATGCGGACCACGCCGTGCCCGCAACCGGCACCGAGCTGCTCACCAACACTCCGGTCGACGGCACCCTGCTAGTGCCGGCCGGCCTCACCCGGGTGGTGCGCACCACTCGCTAGAACCGACTCTGGGAAACTTCATCGACGGGAAGAGAGTCGGTGTGGGCGTTCCGAGTAACCAAAAGATGCTAGTAATGTGACGACGTTGCGCTGCTGAGTATCTCAGTTGGGCACCGAAGAGCGCCGGTTGCCCTGACGTCGAGAAGGGTAGCCCGTTCCCCCATGAGTATCCTCAGTTGCACGTGGCAGCGCTGCGTAAAGGAGCGGCCGTCGCCAGATCCGGAGGTTCCTATTTCACGTGGTGGCCCAGGCATTTTCGTGACGGGGCTACTGACCGGCAGGCCGGACTTATATGCAATACTCTGCGTATTAATGCAAACGCGAATGGTTGCACATTGGACCCCGATAGTGAATACGTCGAATTAGCCAGGGAGGTTTTCGCGATGTTCGTCGACGCCACGCGCATTCGGATTATCCTGGCTCTTCGCGATCAGGAACTCGCAGTCAACCAGCTCGCGGAAACGGTCAATAAGCCTCACCAGAACGATCTGGCTTCATGGGGCTCGATCCCGTGAAGTTTGGGGATTCCTGGATGCAGAATCCAGTGCACTCCGGATCGGCGAGCACAACCCATGACTGCTCCCCTCGCACGGTATCCGTCCGTTTGGCCCCCCATGCCCAACAGGCGATCAACTTCTGCTTTTTGGTCGCTCGGGTGAAAGCCCAGGTGCAACCGACTCTTGCCGACCTTGACCTCAAGCATGGTCACGAACGTCAAGTCCTGCATTTGATCGGCAACGGGCCGGATCAAATATTTATCGCCACTTAGCAATCAACTCCACAGCATTCGGAGCGATGGGCACCTAGTCGCGTCTGCTGAACGTCCCTTTTACGGGATCGGGATCGGCCCGTGGAAGGACGTACACATGGCACGTGGAAGCGCTGGGCATTTTGCGCCGACCGAGTCGGGGTTCCCTCGTGACACCCGCCATGGCAGGCCAGCATCGTTGAGTTCTGGATCCCTAGCCGCGGCGGTTCTGGTCTGCTGGTGACTCATCGCTTGGGTTGCCGATGTGGTCCCTCAGCAGGCTTCTAGTAAGCGTCGGGTGCGACCGTCTTCGCGCCGACTTGCAGGGCCAGCGCCTCGAGTACGTGCGCGGGGGTCGTGGCGGCCTGGAGGGCGTCGCGGAAGGTGGGCTTTATCAGGGCGCGGGATAGCTGGGCGAGTACCTTCAGGTGCTCGGTTCCGGCCTTCGCCTCCGGGACGGCGATCATGAAGATCAGCGTGGCCTTGGAGCCGTCGGCTGAGTTCCAGTCGATGCCTTGCGTGCTGCGGGCGAAGGCGAGTACCGGGGCGGTTACACCGTCCGACTTGGCGTGGGGGATCGCGATGCCGTCGCCGATGCCCGTCGTGCCGTGCTTCTCACGGGCGAGGGCGGCCTGGGTCACCAGGGTCTCGTCGGTGACGCGGCCGGTCTTGCTCATCAGACCGGCGAGGGTGCTGATCATCGCATCCCGGTCGGTCTCGTCGACGTCGAGCACGATCGTGCGTTCGTCGATATAGTCGAGCACCGTCTTCTTCGCCGGGGGCACAGGCGACGATTCGGACTCGGACGCGACCGAGCTGACCGTGCCGGCATCCGCGTCCGATGGGCCCGTGGGCGCGGGGACAGGACCGGAAGCCCCGGCGGCGGTGCCCGTGGCCGCACCCGTCGCTGCAGCGTGGCGGGTCGACTTGCGCGCGGAAATGCCGAGCAGCAGCACCGAAACGAGGGCGGTGACGACGGCGCCGGTGAGCAAGGCCGCGAAGTACATCGGCACCCCGGAGACCGCACCGAAGACGGCGACGATTGGGCCACCGTGCGGTACGGAGTTGGTGACCCCGAACAGGGCGGCAATGCCTCCGGCCATGGCGCCACCGATCATGTTCGCCGGGATGACCTGCAACGGCTTGGCCGCGGCGAGCGGAATCGCGCCCTCGGTGATGCCGAAGAATCCCAGGAACAGTGCGGCGATGCCGGCTTCACGCTCTGGTTTGGAAAAGTAGCGGCCGCGGATCAGAGTGGCCAAGCCCATCCCGAGCGGCGGGACGGCGATCGCGGCGGCGACCATGCCCATCGGGGCTGAGTTCCCCTCCGCGATCAATGCTCCACCAAAGAGGAATGCGGTCTTGTTGATCGGGCCGCCCATGTCGAAGGCGACCATGGCGCCGAGGATCAGGCCAAGCACGATCGCGCTGCCACCCTGCAGGCCGGTGAGGAACGTGGTCATGGTGGAGAAGACCCAGCTGATCGGCTGGCCGAGGGCGAGCACGAAGGCGCCGCCGACGATCACGGTGGTGAGCACGGGGATCACGAGGATCGGCATGATCGGCTTGATAAAGCGGTGCACGGGGATCTTCTTGATGCCGAGGGCGACGAAGCCGACCAGGAAGCCGGTAATGATGCCGCCAATAAAGCCGGCGCCTGATTCGGAATTGTAGAAGGACCCCGTCGTGGCGATCCAGCCACAGATCATGCCCGGTGCGAGCCCGGGCCGGTCGGCGATGGCGTAGGCGATGAACCCGGAGAGGATCGGAACCATCAGGATAAAACCGAGTCCGCCGATCTGGTTGATCGTCAGCCAGAAGCTGCCCTCGGGGATAACGAGCCCATTCGGGGTCGCCTCACCACCGAAGGAGAGTGAGATGGCGATCAGGAGCCCGCCGACCACAACGAACGGGATCATGTACGACACGCCGTTCATCAGGGCGCGGTACAGGGTGCTTCCGAAGTCGGCCTTACCGCTGCGCGAGGGCGTGGCGTCGCGGCTGGAACTGTCGCCGACGGTGGACGGCTCGGCGGCGAGGGCGTCCCGGATTAGGGCGGCGGGGCGGTGAATGCCGTCGGCGACCCCGACGGAGACGATCCGCTTGCCCGCGAAGCGCGAGCAATCGATCTTGGTGTCGGCCGCGATCACGATTGCGTCCGAACGGTCGATGTCGTCTTGGCTGAAGGTGCCTTCGACGCCGACCGAGCCGTGCGTCTCGACCTTCATCTCGTAGCCCAACTCAGCCGCTGCGCTCTCGAGCTTTTCGGCCGCCATGTAGGTGTGCGCGATGCCGGTGGGGCAGGCGGTGATCCCGAGGATCAGGAGTCTCGGTGGCACCGTACTCGCTTCGAAGAGAGGTTGGGACATGGCTAAATAGTCCTTCCGGGGCGAGGCCGACCGGAACTTCCGCGGACACCACAGCCCAAGTTCATAAGTTTAGCTAAGTTTATCATTGCCCCGAAAGTGGGTGCGTGCCTTAGCCCTTTGACCTGATGGAGCCCCTGAGGGCGAGTGCGTCCGTCGCAATCCGGGTCGTCGACACGACGTCGCGCATCCATTGGCCATGACCCCGCTGGCAGGCTTCACGCCGGGGGCCAGGGTGGAGTAGTCAGGTAATTATCGATCGCGTGCGGGCGCCTCCAGCTCGGCCGGTTCCGGCGTTACCCTCAGGCCGCCCGGTGTGTTTGACAGGCGCACCAATTCTTCGACCCAAGCACGGTTTAGGAGGGGCTCCCTATTACCGAAGAAGTCGAATTGAAGCGGAATCGTTGGGTGGATCCAAATGGTGCTGTGACCGTGTCCTGATGCCGCCGAGTATTCCCACGAAAACGTGAAACTTTCCCCCCGGCGTACCTTGGACAGAATGACGACCTTGAGGTGCGCGAGCACCCGGTCGTCGAAATTGACGGTGATCGACGGAGTCCCGTAGATAAATTTACCCATGAGTGCTCCCAAGGCCATTGTCGATTTCGTTAGCGACAAAGTTAAAGTCTTTGGCTGTCCGACCAGCGTCGCCTGTGGTTTCGACGGTGCCGGTAATACCGATCATTGGCATTTCAGGTAACGGGAAACGCGTAGCTTCATCTTCCTCCGTAATCCCTTCGACGTCGACATCGACGACGTCGAACTGATTGGTTGGGCTGAGAATTAGCGTGTGTACGGATGTCTCGTCGTTCTCGTCGAGCGTGGTGACACCCACAGCCACACTGTTGTCGCTATCGGCCACAGAGGTGATGTAGTCGAGTAGCGCTGTCGTGATGCTGTTGCTCGTGACAATGGAACCGCCGTTGTACGTTATGCGCTTCATGCGGTGATGTTAGCTGATTGTTGTGGCTCGCGCACGGCGATGATCCACGTCGCGGGCCAGCGGGAGAAGGCCGGTCTCGCGAGAGGCTGCCCCGACGATGGCGGGTCGGTCGTCAATGGCAGCGGAGAGAACGGTTGCAGCCCTGCTCTAGTAACGTTTCCTCACTAGTTTCAACGCGAATAAGAGCCAACGAAACCAGGCGGCGATGCAAATGTCTCGCAACCTCAGGACGCGGCCAGCATTCGACTTCAGCGACACTCCGAAGTGCGCTTCGATGCCGCCCGTATTCCCCGGGTGAGCTATTTCCTCGAGAGGCTTCGCCCCCTCAGACAGCGACTTCCCCGCAGGCTAAACATGTCGATACAACGTATGCGGATTGATTCCAAGTTCCTTGTGGAGGGTGCCCACCTTCATTTCTCTGCCCCGTCGCAGCCATGGCCGAGAGAATCTTGGTCCGGCGTCATCTTGAAATGGAGCCCACCGGTCCTGCCTCTCGCCCTCGCCACTGCGAGCCCGGTAACGGTGCGCTCCGAAATGAGTGGCCGCTCCATTTCGGCAAGGCCGCGAAGATCCCGAATACGATCTTGCCGGGGTGACGTCCGTCTGATCTGACCGGTGTGTACCCGGCGCCCATGACTCGGTCAGGGGCAGTGATGGGGACGAAATTGTTGAACTCACATGCGACGTTGACCTCGTCACTGGCGTGCATATGAGCCATCCGGGGACCGGGACTCATCCGAGAAGAGTGTTATCCGTTTCTCGGGCCAGGCACTCGGTCTGAGCGTGAAACTCGGCGTGGTGTTCCGCAGTCCTAATAATGATGGACCAAGGCGACCCGTCCAGCCCCGACAACATCGCCGCATTTTGCCAGACGTACAGCCACAGACCGAGCATGGCCTCGTCGACCGCTGCCGGGGTCTTCAGATGGTGATTGCAGATGTCAAAAGTCGTAACACTTAAGCGATCGTAGATCAGGCCGAACGCGGCCTGATTACCCGAAGCCATGCTGAGCATCAGCGTCTGCTGATCGGATGCCTCAGACAGCGGCGTCACCGCGCTGGTCCGCTTCGATAGCTGGCGTCCGTTGACATTCTTCTGCACATAGGATCTCCACTGCTGAAATGCCGAGGCTCATGACAAGTGGTGAAAAATTTGCTGTGACCAGACAATCTACGTGCTTTGTACCGGTTATGGGCATCGTGACAATAGCACTCGTTCCGGATTAGGGCGTGTCTCCTGACCGGTTGATGTGTGATTTGGGAGGATTTCGATGTGTCTCGAACCGATTCCTCAATCGATCCCGAGTGGACTTTGTTTGAGCCGTTACTGACGAGTGGGTTACGTCCCTGTGAGTGGTGTGGTTTCCGGCTTCTGAGTGTTGCTTCGTCAACGTGAAGAACCACCGTGGGATGGTCAGTGAGTACCGATCAAAGAACTCACAAAGGACACCACACGATGGCTCTAGACCAGTCTGCCCTGCTCACCCTGCTGGGAGAAC